>NZ_JBDJNS010000011.1:0-111927 GCF_039674545.1 Luteimonas sp. TWI382 | reverse complement strand
CCTTTCCCTTTTCCGGGGCCCCTTTTCAAACCCGGGGTTCTTTGTCCTTTTTCGGGTGTTTAAATTCCCGAGGCCCCACGGTTCTTCTTTTCTGCGCGTTTGCCCGAAGGAGGCGAAGTCGGGCGGATTCGCTGCAATCGGGCGCTGTAATGCGGCGCGCTAGACGTCGTCGTCGTGCCCGGCCGACCCGGCAGCGAGCAATTGGCGCAGTTGCGCCCCGGACATCCGGCGGATCGGCCGATCGTCGTCGGCGCGCAGCGGCGCCTGGCGCAGCGCGTTGGCCGGCAGCACCGTCAGCTCGAACGCCACCTCGCCACCGTGGAAGGTCCAGGTCGGGCAATCCTCCCGGCGCGCGCGGTCGAGCCGGACGCGCCGACTCCGCGCCTGCGCCGGAATGCGCTGGTCGAGGAGGAAGCGCTGCACCGCATCGGCGTCGTCGCTGTGCAGATGCAGTTGCACCGGCGCCTGGGCATCGGCGGTGCCATCGAGTACGCCGCCGTGCAGACGGGGCTGGAACGGCGCGAAGAACGTGAGCGCTTCCAGCGCGGCCTCGCGGCTGCGCTGCAGCGCGTCGGCGTGCGCAGCGGACGCGAACAGGCGGCGGTACTCGCCCAGTGCCTGCTCGATTTCCTGATCCTGCGGCAGCGAGGCATCGTCGTGGATGCCCAGTCGCCCAGCGGCCTTCAGCCGGGCCTGATGGATCTCGTGGATGCCGCCCTCGGCCATGAGTCGGGCAGCCTCGTGCGCCAGACGGTGGCGACGTTCTCGGGTGCGGGCCCCGGCATGCTGGCGTGCGCGATGCATGCATGTTCCCCCGTGTCGATCGACGTACCGACTCTACGCCTCCCTCCTGGGCGGTCAAGCCATCGCGCCAGGGGCCGGCGCGATGGATTCAGGGGTGGGCCGGTTCGATCAGAAAATGTCGAACGCTTCCTCGGCCGGCACGTCGTCGATCTGCAGATCGACCTCGGACGCCATCCGCTCCAGGTCCTCGGCCTTCACGTACTCCACGATGCCGCCACCCTCGGCGCCCACCGGCATCAACCGTCCGCTGGGGGTCACCGAGACGCGCACCATGCCTTCGGGCGGGTCGTTGCGCGCTTCGGGCACGCCGTCCAGAGCGACCCGCATGAAGTCGATCCAGATCGGCAGCGCGGAGCGTCCGCCGTACTCGCGGTAGCCGAGCGAGCGGTTGTCGTCGCGCCCGACCCAGACCGAGGTCACCAGGTTGCCGCCGAAGCCGGAGAACCAAGCGTCGCGATGCTCGTTGGTCGAACCGGTCTTGCCACCGACGTCCTCGCGTCCGAGCGCGCGCGCGGCGGTGCCGGTGCCGCGGCGGACGACGTCGCGCATCATCGAGATCATCTGGTAGGCCACGCGCTCGTCGATCGCGCGCTCGGCCATGACCGGTGCCTGTCCGTCCGCACGCGCCTCGGGTTCGGGGGGCGCTTCCGCCGGCTCCGGCGCTTCGGTGACGCTGCGCTGCGCCGACGCAGGTCCCAGGTCGAAGCCGTCGACGACATGCGAGGGTGCGGCCGACTGGCCGGGGCGGCCGTCGTTGCCGCAGCCACGGCAGGCCCGGGCCGGGTTCTCCTTGAACACCAGCGTGCCTTCGCGGTCGCGGACTTCGTCGATGAACCACGGGTTGATCCGGAAGCCGCCGTTGGCGAACACCGCATAGCCGCGAGTGACATCGAGCGGGCTCAGCGATGGCGTGCCGAGCGCGATCGACAGGTTGGGCGGCAGCTGCGACTCGTCGAAGCCGAAGTGGCTGATGTAGCGACGGGCGTAATCCACGCCGATCATGTCGAGCAGACGCACAGCGACCAGGTTGCGCGACTGCACCAGCGCTTCGCGCAAGCGCATCGGCCCGCGGAACTGGCCATCGGAATTCTGTGGCCGCCAGTCCTGCCCTCGGCGCATCCTGAACAACACCGGCGCGTCGGGCACGATCGACGCCGGGTTGAAGCCCTTCTCGAATGCCGCAGCGAAGATGAACGGCTTGAAGCTCGACCCGGGCTGGCGGAGCGACTGTGTGGCCCGGTTGAAATTGCTGCCGGCGAAGCTGAAGCCGCCGATCAGCGCGCGGACCGCGCCGTTGTCCGGCTCCAGCGAGACCAGCGTGGCCTGGCCGCGCGGCAACTGGTCGAGTTGCCAACTCACCGTGGGCGGCGGCGTGGGGGCGTCGGGATCGGCATTGGCGGCCACCTTGGCCGGAGTCTCGATCCGGCGCACCCGGGTGAGGTCGCCGCGCGCGAGCAGGGCGGACGGCGCGCGCCCCGTCCAGCGGCTGCTGGCCGCGTCCAGGGTGACGGTGCTGCCATCGGCCAGGACCACCTCCGCGGTGCCGTCGCCGCTGCGCAGCACCAGGGCCGGCAGCAGGCCGCCCTGCGGGGCGATGCCGCGCAGCCGGCGCGCGGCGGTCGCCGCGTCTTCATCGGCCGCCAGCTCGAAGGTCTCGCTCGGCTTGACCCAGCCGTGACGGTGGTCGTAGGTCATCAACCCGTTGCGCACCGCCAGTTCGGCGGCGGCCTGCATCGTCGGGTCGATCGTCGTGGTGACGTGGTAGCCGCGGGTGAGCACGTCGCCGCCGTAGCGGGCGACCATCTCCAGGCGCACCATTTCCGCGACATAGGGCGCGTACGCCTCGATCGGCCGCTCATGGGGGCTGGCGTGCATCTCGACCGCACGCGCGGCCGCCGACTCGGCCGGCGTGATGTAGCCCAGCTCCTGCATGCGCGCCAGCACATAGACGTCGCGACGCTCGCGCGCGCGCTCAGGATTGCTGATCGGGTTGCCGCTGGACGGGAATTTGGGGATCGCCGCCAGCGAGGCCATCTCGTCGAGGTCGAGCTCAGCGAGCGGCTTGCCGTAGTAGAACTCGGCCGCCGCGGCCACGCCGTAGGCGCGGTTGCCGAAGAAACTCTTGTTCAGGTACAGCTCGAAGATCTCGTCCTTGGTGAGGTTCTGCTCCATCTTGCGCGCCAGCAGCATCTCGGCGAACTTGCGGGTGAAGCTGTACTCCGAGCTCAGGAAGAACTGCCGGGCGACCTGCTGGGTGATCGTCGAGCCGCCGGGGACGCGGCGGTCGTCGGTGGTCGCCAGCAGCCACAGCGCGCGGGCCACGCCGCGGTAGTCGATGCCGCCGTGCTGGTAGAAGCGCGCGTCCTCGGTGGCCAGGAACGCCTGCTTCAGGCGCTCGGGCACCTGGTCGATCTTGACCGGGTAGCGCCGCGTCTCGCCGAACAGCGCGATCAGCTTGCCGTCCCGGGCATAGACGTACATCGGCTCCTGCATCTCGATGTCGCGCAAGGTCTCCACGTCCGGCAGCTTGGAGGCCACGGCCGTGTACAGGATGCCCGCGGCCACGGTGGCCAGGACGGCCAGCACCAGGCCCAGGATCAGGACCCAGCGCAGCAAACGGCGGAAACGGGAGGCGCGGGGGCGGGGGGGCGACGCGGAATCGGGTCTCATCCGCGCAGTATAGGGCGCCATCGCCGGCCGGTCGCTGAGCGGCTGCGAGGGCCTCCGACGCCCCCTGTGCAGCGTGCCCGACCTTGCCATTGCGGGGAAAGTCCGTTATCTAATGCGCCGGGACACGCGGCGTGCGGATGCGTCCGTGGCGAAGGGGAGCAATCTGTGGGGCTCATCGCAAAAAGCCACGTGCCGCTGGTCGGCATCGACATCAGTTCGACCGCGGTCAAGTTGCTCCAGCTGTCCAGGCAGGGCAACCGGTATCGCGTCGAACACTATGCGGTCGAGCCGTTGCCACCCAACGCCGTGGTCGAAAAAGCGATCGTGGAGGCCGAGGCGGTCGGTGACGCGATCCGGCGGGCCGTCGCCCGCTCGGGTACCCGTGCCAAGCACGCGGCCGCGGCCGTCGCCGGCTCGGCGGTGATCACCAAGACCATCCCGATGCCCGCCGATCTCGACGAGGACGAGCTCGAGTCGCAGATCGAGCTCGAGGCGGTCAACTACATTCCCTATCCGATCGAGGAAGTGAACCTCGATTTCGCGGTGCTCGGTCCCTCGCCCGGCAATCCCGATACCGTGCAGGTGCTGCTGGCGGCCTCCCGCTCGGAGAACGTCGAACTGCGCGCCTCGGCGCTGGAGCTGGGCGGGCTCATCGCCCGGGTCATCGATGTCGAGGCCTTCGCGATCGAAAGCGCGTTCGCACTGGTTGCCGATACGCTCGACATCGCCGCCGATGGTGTCGTGGCGTTGGTCGATGTCGGTGCGACGATGACCACCCTCAACGTGCTGCGCAACGGTCGCAGCCTGTATTCGCGCGAGCAGGTGTTCGGCGGCAAGCAGCTCACCGACGAGGTCATGCGCCGCTACGGGCTGAGCTACGAGGAGGCCGGCCTGGCCAAGCGCCAGGGCGGGCTGCCGGAAAGCTACGAGGTCGAGGTGCTCGAACCCTTCAAGGAGGCGATGGTCCAGCAGATCAGCCGCCTGCTGCAGTTCTTCTACGCCGGCAGCGACTTCAATCGGGTCGACCGGATCGTGCTGGCCGGCGGCTGCGCGTCGATCCCGGGCGCGGCGGCGATGGTGGAAGAACAACTCGGCGTGCCGAGCGTGCTGGCCAACCCGCTGGCGCAGATGACGCTCGGCCCGCGTGTCCAGGCGCAGGCGCTGGCCCAGGACGCACCGGCGCTGATGATCGCCTGCGGTCTTGCACTGCGGAGCTTCGACTGATGGCGCGGATCAACCTGCTGCCCTGGCGCGCCGAACGGCGCCGGCAGCGACAGAAGGAATTCGGGATCATGGCCGCGTTGGCGGCCGTGGCCGGTATCGTGCTGTGGCTGCTGGTGAACATGTACTACAACGCGCAGCTCGACGGGCAGCGCGCGCGCAATGCGTTTTTGCAGCAGCAGATCGCTGAGCTCGATCGTGAGATCGTCGAGATCGACAGCCTCGATCGTCAGCGCGCACGCCTGCTGGCACGCAAGGCGGTGATCGAGGAGCTGCAGGGCAATCGTTCGCAGATGGTGCACCTGTTCGACCAACTGGTGCGGACCATCCCCGACGGTGTGCTGCTGACCTCGCTCAAGCAGGAAGGGCAGATGCTGACGCTCGAAGGACGCTCGCAGTCGAACGCGCGCGTGAGCACGTACATGCGTGCACTCGAAGGCTCGGGCTGGATGACCAACCCGCAACTGGCGGTCATCGAGGCCCGCGACGGCGTGCCGGGGCTGCCGTACGCGTTCACGCTCAACGTCCAGCTCTCGACGCCGGCCGCCAAGGAGGCCGGCACAGCGACGCCTGCGCCCGCCGCACCCGCCCAGGAGGTCGCCCCGTGAGCCGCAAGAAGGTGTCGCTGCGCGAGCTCGACCTCAACAACGTCGGTGCCTGGCCGCGCGAGTACCGCATCGGGACCTGCGTGGTCGTGGGTCTGCTGATCTTCGCGCTGCTGTGGTGGGGTATCACCCGCGACAAGGGCAACGAACTGCGCACGCTGGAAGACCAGGAAGCCACGCTGCGCAGCGACTTCGAGACCAAGCAAGGCAAGGCCGCCAACCTCGAACCGCTCAAGCAGCAGCTCGCGCAGATGGAGCAGCAGTTGCAGCAGATGCTGCGCCAGTTGCCGAGCAAGACCGAGATGCCGGACCTGATCACCGACATCTCGCAGACCGCGATCGCCACCGGCATCCAGAACGACCTGTTCCGGCCCGGCACCGAGGTGCCGCGCGAGTTCTACGCCGAGCAGCCGATCGCGCTGCGCATGGTCGGCACCTACCACCAGTTCGGCGCGTTCGTCAGCGGAGTCGCTTCGCTGCCGCGCGTGGTCATCATGACGATGCACGACATCTCGCTCAAACCCCGCGGCGAGGACAGCGGCGGGCTGGCTGCGATCGGCCCCAACTCGGTGCTCGAACTCTCGGGCACGGTGAAGACCTACCGCTACCTCGACGAAGAGGAGACCGCGGCGCAGGAGCAGGCGGCCGCCGCCGCGACCGGGGAGACGCCCTGATGGCCGCGATCGCCACATCGATGGCCCGATGCGCGCTGGCGACCGCGCTGGCCGTGCTCGCGGTCGGCTGCGGGCGCGATATCACCAGCGAGCCGGGCGGCGCGCCCAATCTCGAGGTCTGGGTCGACGAGGTCAAGCAGCGGCCGGCGCCGCCGCTCGAGCCGCTGCCCGTCATGCAGCAGTTCGAGACCTTCGAATACTCCGCCCAGGGCATCCGCGACCCCTTCAGCAACGCGTTCACCGACGTCGACAACGGAAGCGGGCTGCGGCCCGATTCGAACCGTCGCAAAGAGATCACTGAGCAGTTCCCCCTCGACAGCATGGCGATGGTCGGCACCATGAACACCGGTGCCCGGATGCTCGGGCTGGTGCTGGCGCCCGACAAGGTGACCTACCGCATCGCGCCGGGGAACTACCTGGGGCAGAACGATGGCCGTGTCACATCGGTCACCGAGAATCGTATCGAGCTCGTCGAGCTGGTGCCCGACGGTGCCGGTGGCTGGCTGGAACGCCCGGCTTCGCTCGCGCTGAACGAAAAATGATGAGGAAAGCAAGATGACCGTGAGCAAAGCGGGAAGCCCGCGGGCCGCAAGGACGTCGGCACTTCACGCCGGCGCGTTCGGCCTCGCCCTTGGCATGTTGGCGGCGTTCGGCGGCGTGCAGGCCGCGCAGCCGGCCACACCGGCGTCGCTGCTGCCTGCGCTGCAGGCATCGGCGGGGGCGGCGCACACCGGCGTGTCGGTAACCGATCTCGATTTCAAGCGTGGAGACGGCGGCTCGGGCAAGCTGATCCTGCGCTTTGACGGCGAGGGCGCCGCGCCCGACCTGCGCACGCAGGACGGCAATGTCGTCATCAACCTGGGAGGTGCGACACTGCCGGCGCAATTGCAGCGCCCGCTCAACGTCGTCGACTTCGCCACCCCGGTGCAGCGCATCGACGCGCGCCAGGGCGGCAACGGCGCGCAGGTCGTGCTCAGCGCGCGCGGCGAGTTCGAGCCGATGGCCTACCAGAGCGGTCGCGACTACATCGTCGAGATCGTGCCACGCGCCGCCTCGAGCGATCGTGCGGTCGGGGCCTCCACCGCCGCCGCCGCGATGGGACAAGCGGCGACCACCGTGTCCGATGCGCGGGCCTACAGCGGCCGGCCGGTGACGTTCAACTTCCAGGACGTGCCGGTGCGTACGGTGCTGCAGCTGATCGCCGACGAATCCGACCTCAACATCGTCGCCAGCGACAGCGTGGCCGGCAACGTCACCCTGCGTCTGCAGAACGTGCCGTGGGACCAGGCGCTGGACATCGTGCTGCAGGCCAAGTCGCTCGACAAGCGCCGCAGCGGCAATGTGGTCTGGGTCGCCCCCCAGGCCGAGATCGCCGCGTTCGAGCAGGCCAAGGAAGATGCACGCCTGGCGATCGAAGAGCGCGCGGAGATGACCACCGAGTACATCCCGATCAGCTACGGCAATGCCGAGGACATCGCCAAGCTGCTGACCGAGGAAAGCAAGAACGGCACGGGCGCCAACGTCAACAACACCGGGGCCGGCACGTCGCAGCAACGCGGCTTCCTGTCGATGCGCGGCAGCCTGAGCTTCGACCGCCGCACCAACACGCTGCTGGTGATCGACATCCCCTCGCGCGTCAACGAGATCCGGCGCCTGGTGAATCTGCTCGACAAGCCGGTCGACCAGGTCGTGATCGAGGCGCGCATCGTGATCGCCAACGAGTCGTTCGCACGCGATCTCGGGGCGCGCTTTGGCGTATCCACGGCCAGGCGCGTCGACGATCGCGTCGATGTTGGCGGCAAGTTACCTATTGGCCAAGATGGCTCTGTCGGTGTCCCTGGCGGCCTGAATGTGAACCTGCCGGTGACCGGCAACGCCCCGTCGCTGGCCTTCACGATCCTGGGCAACACCATCAACTGGGCCGTCGAGTTGCAGGCGTTGCAGACCGAGCAGCGTGGCGAGGTGATCTCCAATCCCCGCGTCGTCACCAGCAACCAGCGCGAAGCCACGATCAGCCAGGGACAGGAGGTCGGCTACATCACCGTGACCGGCGGCCAGAGCAACAATGTCCCGACGGTGCAGTTCAAGGACGTGCTGCTGGAACTGAAGGTCACCCCCACCATCACCAACGACGGCCGCGTGTTCCTGGCGATGGACATCAAGAAGGATGAAATCATCGATTATGTCGAGTACCCGAACGTCGGCAAGGTGCCGCTGATCAGCAAGCGCAACGTGACCACCGCGGTACTGATCGACGACGGCCAGACGGTCGCGATCGGCGGCGTCTACGAATTCACCGATCGCGCGTCCTTGTCGAAGGTGCCGTTCCTTGGCGACCTGCCGATCCTGGGCAACCTGTTCAAGAGCCGCGGCCGCACCAAGGACAAGGCCGAACTGCTGATCTTCGTCACCCCGAAGGTCATGCGCGTCGCGCAGCGCCCGATCGGCTGATCGCCGCCGCCGCGCATGTCGCCACGGGGCCCGAAAGGGCCCCGTTTTCATGTCCGGCGGCTGACGCTCGTGGGTACACGGGTTGAACCCGGCCCCCCGGTTCGGGTCACACTGTCTGGCGGCGCAACCGGCGCCGGATACAGGGAACCCGATGGAGCATGCGGTCGAACAACCGGGGCAACTGCAGGCGCGGTTCGTCGCGCTGCGCGAGGCCCTGAGCGAGGAGATCGTCGGTCAGCCCGCGCTGGTCGACCGGTTGCTGGTGGCCTTGCTGGCCGATGGGCACCTGTTGGTGGAGGGCGCGCCGGGCCTGGCCAAGACCAGTGCGATCCGGGCGCTCGCGGCGCGGCTCGATGCTGATTTCGCGCGATTGCAGTTCACGCCCGACCTGCTGCCCGCCGACCTGACCGGGACCGAGATCTGGCGTCCACAGGAGGGCCGGTTCGAGTTCCAGGCCGGCCCGATCTTCCATCCGCTGCTGCTGGCCGACGAGATCAACCGCGCGCCGGCGAAAGTCCAGTCCGCGCTGCTCGAGGCCATGGGCGAGCGCCAGGTGACGGTCGGTGGCCGGACTTACCCGCTGCCCGATCCCTTCCTGGTCATGGCCACGCAGAATCCGATCGAGCAGGAGGGCACGTTCCCATTGCCTGAGGCGCAACTCGACCGGTTCCTGATGCATGTGCGCGTGGGCTATCCCGATGCTGGGGCCGAGGCGCGCATCCTGCAGTTGGCGCGCGACCGGGCGCTGGCCCGGCTCGATGCACGGCCCGAGGCGGTCGATCGGATGCCGCTCGCGGCGCTGTTTGCGGCGCGCCGGGCGGTGCTCGCGCTGCATGTGGCGCCGCCGGTGGAGCGGTATCTGGTCGAGCTGGTCCTGGCTTCGCGCGATGCCGCGCCCTATGACGCCGCCCTTGCCGCGCGCATTGCCTGGGGCGCCAGCCCCCGCGGCTCGATCGCACTCGAACGCTGCGCGCGGGCCGTGGCCTGGCTCGCCGGCCGCGACTTCGTCACGCCCGATGATGTCCGCGCCGTGGCCCCGGACGTGCTGCGGCATCGCATCCTGCCCAGCTACGAGGCGACCGCCGAGGGCTGGGACGGCGAGCGCCTGGTCCAGGCCTTGCTCGACCGCGTCCCGTTGCCCTGACGGCCGGGATCGGAAGGTCGTGATCGGGCATTCGGCAATGCGGGACGCGGACGGGGCCGTGGACACGGCGGCCGGCGTGCGCCCGGCGCTGGCCGAGCTCATTGCCCTGCGCGCGAGTGCCACGCGGCAGGGGGCGGCCCTGCGCGCGCATACGGGCCTGCGCCAGCAGGCGCCATCGCCGCTGCGTGGCCAGGGCATGGAATACGCCGAGTCGCGCGAGTACGTAGCCGGCGACGATGCGCGCCACATCGATTGGCGCGTGACCGCGCGCACCGGCCGGCCGCATACCAAGGCCTTCCAGACCGAGCGCGAACGGCTGACCTTGCTCGTGGCCGATACCGCGCCGACGCTATACGTGGGCAGCCGGGTGCGGTTCAAGTCGGTCCAGGCCGCGCGCGCGGCGGCGGTCGCCGCCTGGGCGGCCGTGGCCGACGGCGATCGCATCGCCGCCCTGCGCGGCACGCATGACGAGGCGCCGGTGCCGCCGGCATCGGGCAGTCGCGGTGCGCTGCGTGTGCTGCATGCGCTCGCGCGCTGGTATGCCGCGCCGCCTGCGGGCGATGCCGGGCTGGCGGTCGCGCTCGATCATGCCGGGCGGCTGCTGCGGCCTGGCGCGCGCCTGCTGGTGCTGGCCGATGCCGCCAGTATCGCGACCGTACCGGCGCAGCGCTGGCCGGCGCTGGCCGCGCACAACCAGGTGCTGGTGCTGCTGTTGACCGATCCACTGGAACAGGCGCCGCCGCGGGCACGGCTGCGCCTTGCCACCGCGTCGGGGCGAGTGGAACTCGATCTGCGCGACGGGGCGCAGCACGCGCGCTGGCAGGCGGCGTTCGCCGAGCCGATCGCCCGGGCCCAGGCCACGCTGCGTGCGGCGCGCGTGCGCTGCGTGCTGCTGTCGAGCGAGATGCCCAGCGATGTGTGGTTGCCGGCGTTCGGCCGGCCGAAGGCGGCCTGACATGGCGGTGCCCGATCTGGTTTTGCGCGACATCCACGTGACCGCCGCCCCGGGCTGGTGGCCGCCGGCGCCCGGCTGGTGGTGGCTCGCCGCGGCGGTCGTGGCGGTACTCGCCGTGGTGGCCGGCCTGCGTTGGCGGCGCGCGCGCCGGCGCCGCGCCTGGGCGCGGCTGTTCGATGCCCAGGTCGAGGCGGCGATCGACGCGCCTGCGAAGATCGCCGCGATGTCGGCGCTGCTGCGCCGGGCGGCGAGGCGCGTGCGTCCCGATGCCGACCGGTTGCAGGGCGATGCCTGGCTGGCGTTCCTGGACGAGGGCGAAGGCCCGCCGGTGTTCGTTGAAGGCGCGGGGCGCTTGCTGCACGACGGCGGTTTCCGGCGGGCGGTCGATGGCGACGTGCTCGATGCACTGCACGCCGCGGCCCGCCTGCGCTTCCTGGCGTTGATGGCGGCGGGACGATGAGCCTGCCTGCGGCTGCGGATGGACTGCTGTCGGCGTTCGCCTGGCCGTGGATGCTGCTGGCCTTGCCGTTGCCCTGGGCGCTGCGGCGCTGGTGGCCGCCGGTCCGCAGCGAAGGCGATGCGCTGCGGGTGCCGTATGTCGGGCTCGACGCGATCGCCGCACCGACCGCCGGCCGGGGTGGCGCGCGGGCGTCGTGGCTGTTGTGGGCGGCCTGGGCCTTGCTGTGCATTGCGGCGGCGCGTCCACAGGGCGTCGGCCCGCCTGAGCACCCGCCGCGGACGGCGCGCGACCTGATGTTGGCGGTCGACCTGTCGGGCAGCATGAGCGAAGAGGACATGGTGATCGGACGGCGCGCAGTCGACCGGCTCACGGCGGCCAAGGCGGTGATCGCCGACTTCCTCGAGCGCCGGGCAGGCGACCGGATCGGGCTGATCGTGTTCGGGCAGCGTGCCTACGCGGTGACGCCGATGACGTTCGATCGCGACAGCGTGCGCCAGCAGTTGGACCGGACCGTGGTCGGGCTGGCCGGGCGCGAGACCGCGATCGGCGATGCGATCGCGCTGGCGGTGCGACGACTGCAGGACGGCGAGGGCGACCGCGTGTTGGTACTGCTGACCGACGGCGTCAGCAACGCCGGTGCGCTGAGCCCGCAGAAGGCGGCCGAACTGGCGCGCGACGCTGGCTTGCGCGTGCACACCATTGCCTTCGGCAGCGACGAGGACGGCTTGCAGATGCTCGGCTTCCGTCTGCCCGGCGGCGGCGAGCCGGCGATCGACGAAGCGGCGCTGCAGGCGATCGCCGAGACGACCGGTGGCCGTGCGTTCCGGGCCCGCGACACCGAATCGCTGGCCGGCATCTATGCCGAGATCGACCGGCTCGAACCGGTCGAGACGCCCGGTCCGGCACTGCGTGCGCGGGTGGAACGCTATCCGTGGCCGCTTGCGGCCGGTTGCGTGCTCCTGCTGCTGGCGCTGGTGCCGCGCGCCTGGCGGTTGCCGATGCGGGGCGCGCGATGAGCGGCGGTTGGCCCGACGTGGTCTTTGCCCGGCCGGCCTGGCTGTGGGCCTTGCTGGTGCTGCCGCTGCTGGCCGGTGTCTGGTGGGCGCGTCGGCGCGGCGAGGATACCTGGCGGCAGACAGTCGATCCGCATCTGCTGCCGCATCTGCTCGAGCGCCGCCCCGGCCGGCGCGGGCTGCTGGCGCTGGCTGCCTGGCTGTGCGCGGGCCTGCTCGCGGTGCTGGCGCTGGCGGGCCCCGGCTGGCGCCAGGTCGACGTGCCGTTGGCGTCCGTCGCCGCGACGCCGCTCGTCGTCGCGCTGGACCTGTCGTCGGCGACGACGGCGACCGACCTGCCACCGTCGCGCCTGTTGCAGGCACGCGCCAAGCTCGCGCGGCTGCTCGCCCTGCGCCAGGGGCCGGTGGCGCTGCTGGTCTATGCGGACGATGCCTACATGGTGGCGCCGCTGACCGACGATGCCGCGAATGTCGCGCTGTATCTCGATGCGCTCGCGCCCGACATCATGCCGGTGGACGGCCAGCGCGCGGATCGCGCGATCGAGCAGGCGACGCGATTGTTGCGCCAGGGCGATGCGCAGCGCGGCGATATCGTGCTGCTGACCGACAGCGCCGACCGGGCCGCGGTGCGCGAGGCTGCGGCCGCGGTGCGAATGGGGTACCGGGTCTCGGTGCTGGGCCTGGGCAGCGCGGACGGCGCGGCCTATCGCGATCGCGATGGTGCGCTGGTCCATGCCCGTTTGGATGCCGACGCATTGCAGGCGTTGGCGACCGCCGGCGGTGGGCGCTGGCATCGCGTGACCGCCGACGACGGCGATCTCGACGCGCTCGGCCTGCGCGAGGCCCGCGCAGACGGGGCCGGCGCCGCAGCCGACGACGACACGCAGACCCGGCGCATCGCCGACCAGGGCTACTGGCTGTTGCTGCCGTTGCTGGCGCTGGTATTGCTGGCGTTCCGGCGCGGCGCCGCAGTCGCGGTGCTGGCGGTGACGCTGGTCTGGCCGATCCTGCCGGCGCATGCCGCGCAGACGGCGCAGGCGCCGGTCGGTACGCCCTGGCGGCGCGCCGACCAGATCGCCCACGCGCAGCTCGCGCAGGGCGCGGCGGCTTATCGCGACGGGCGGCACGAGGACGCACTGCGCGCCTGGGCCGGGCTGCCCGGCCCAGGCGCCGCCTACAACCGCGGCAATGCACTGGCGCGCCTGGGGCGGCTCGACGAAGCCATCGCCGCCTATGACGAGGCGCTGCGGTTGCAGCCGGACATGGCCGATGCGCAGGCCAATCGCGCCGCGGTCGAGGCGGCGCGTCGCCGTCAGCCGCCGCCCGGCGCGCGCGACGATCCGCGGTCGCCGCCACGCGACCAGCAGCGCCAGTCGGGGCGCCCGGATCCGGGCGACGGCCGGGCAGGCGATCGCGGCGCACCGCAGCCCGCACCGTCATCCGACGGCGCGCCACGCCCCGATACGCCGCCCTCGCCCCCCGACGCGACACCGCCTCCTGACGAGGCCGCGCAGCAGCGCACCGACCAGGCCATGCGAGAGCGCATGCAGCAGGCACTCGAAGACGCGGGCGAGGGTCGCCGGTCACCCGGCGACGCCATGCCTGCCGACCGGCAGGACGATGAAGCACAGCGTGAGCGCGAGCAGGCCAACCAGGCCTGGCTGCGGCGCGTGCCCGACGACCCGGGCGGGCTGTTGCGGGCGCAGTTCCGGATCGAACACGAGCGGCGCCACGGCGCGGAGGCACTGCGATGAGGACCGGAATGCGGACATGGCGTCAGGCCGCGGCGTTGGCGGTGCTGCTCGCTTGCATGGCCGGGAGCCTGCAGGCACAGACGCGTGCCTGGCTGGACCGCGACCGGATCGCGCTGGGCGAGACCACCACGCTCAATGTCGAGACCGACGAAGCCGTCGTCGTGCCCGATTGGAGCGGGCTGGCGCGCGACTTCGAGCTCAACGGGCACACCAGCCGACGCCAGGTCGAGATCCGCAACGGACGCCAGATCGAGCGTGCGCTGTTCGGCGTGGCGCTGCGCCCGCGGCGCGAAGGCCGATTGACGGTCCCGCCGCTGCAGGTCGGGGGGGCGCGCACCGATGCCTTGTCGCTGACGGTCGGTCCGGCGCCGGTGCGCTCGGCCCGCGACGGGGCGGCCGCGTTCGTCGAGGCCGAACTCGAGACCGACACGCCCTACGTGCAGCAGGCGGTCGGCTACACCCTGCGCCTGCACTATGCGGTGCCGCTGGTCTCGGGCCAGCTCGAACAGCCCGAGCCCGAGGGCGCGTCGCTGCAGCGGATCGGCAACGACATCACCTACAGCCGCGAGTTCGAGGGCCGCCGCTACAACGTGGTCGAACGGCGCTTTCTGCTCGTGCCCGAGCGCAGCGGGCCGCTGACGATTCCGGGCGCGCGTTTCGAAGGGCGCGGCGCGGGCGGCGGCTTCTTCGACGATCTGTTCGATCGCGGGCCGCGCCAACTGTCGGCCAATGGCCCGGCGAGCGCGCTGTCGGTGCGCGCGATGCCCGGTACGGCGTCGCAGCCGTGGCTGCCGCTGCGGAACCTGGAACTGCGCTGGCTTGAGCAGCCCGAGCGCGGCCGGGCCGGGGCTGCGACCACGTTGACGCTGGAGGCGACCTTCGATGGCGCGGTCGGCACGCAGTTGCCCGACATCACCTTGCCGGCGCCCGACGGCGCGCAGGTGTTCGCCGAACCCCCGCAGTACGACGAGCGTTTCGACGAGGGACGTCCGCGGGTGCGCATGACCCGCCGCTTTTCGATCGTGCCGCGGGCGGCCGGCCCCTTGCGCGTGGCCGGGCCCCGCGTGGGGTGGTGGGATGTCCGCGCAGGCGCCGCCCGGACCAGCGCGGCCCCGGATCTGCGCCTGGAGGTGGACCCCGGCGATGGCGACACCGCCGACGCGCAGGCGGTGCCGCCCGCGCCGGGTCTGCCGGCCGTCTCTGGGGCGGACGCGGACGGCAGTCGACTCTGGCCGTGGCTGGCCGGCCTGTTCGCGTTGCTGTGGTTGGCGACCAGTGTCGTGGCCTGGCACGGGCTGCGCCGCGCGCGTGTCGGCGCGTGGGGGCTGGTCGCCGCGGTACCCGGCGCGGCTGCGGTGCCGAGGTCGCGGATCGTTGGGCCGTCGTTGGCGACCGTGTTGCAGACCGGGGATCCGGCCGAGGTCGAAGCGGCACTGCGCGCGCTGATCGATCCGCCGGCGGCGGATCTCGACGCGTTGCGGCGTGCGCTCGGTGATGCCGGCCAGCGCGATGCGCTCGCGCAGTGGCAGCGGGCGCGTTGGGGCGATGGCGACCTGGTGGCGGCGCGCGCCGCGCTGCGCCAGGCCTTCCGCACCGGCGCGGTCGCGGCCGGCCCGGTGGCACCCGATGATGAGGCCGGCCTGCCGCCGCTGTATCCGCGGCGTTGAGGCCCGCTTCCTGCTAGCCTCCGCTGCTTTCCTGCAGCGATCACGCCATGTCCCGTCCGCGCGCATCCGCCCGTCCCCGTCTGCCGCTGCACTGGAAGATCGCGATCGGGTTTGCCGCCGGATTGCTGCTTGGCCTGATCGCCCACTACACCGGCCTGTCGGCCTGGGCGCCGGCCGATCCGGCCTCGGCCGCCTGCACGGTCGCCGAGCCGGGCTGGCAGTGCCGTCCGCTGGTGGCGACGTTCGTGGCCTGGGTCACCGAGCCGCTCGGCACCTTGTTCCTGAGCCTGATCTTCATGCTGATCGTGCCGCTGCTGTTCTCGGCGCTGGTGGTCGGCGTGTCGGAAATGGGCGATGTCGCCTCGCTGGGACGGATCGGCTGGCGCACGCTGGCCTGGACGATCGTGCTGTCGGGCCTGGCGGTGCTGCTGGGCCTGGTGATGGTCAACCTGTTCCGCCCGGGCGCAGGCGTCGACCCGGCGCTGGCGCAGCAACTGCTGGCCGAGAGCGCGCAGCGCACCGAGGCGATCGTCAGCGACAGCCGCAGTGGGGCCAAGGGCATGGAGATGCTGCTGTCGATCGTGCCGCAGAACGTGGTCGGCGCCGCGTCGGACAACGCCAACATCCTGGCGCTGATGTTCTTCGCGCTGATGTTCGGCATCGGCCTGGTGCTGACGAAGTCCGAGGCCGCGGCCGCGCTCAAGCGCGGCATCGAGGGGTTGTTCGAGGTCTCGATGACGCTGATCGGACTGGTGATCCGCTTGGCGCCGATCGCGGTGTTCTGCTTCATGTTCAACCTGGCGGTGCTGTTCGGCTGGGACCTGCTGGTCCGCCTGGGCGCCTATGTTGCTGTGGTGGCCGGCGCGCTGGCGCTGCACATGCTGGTGACCTATTCGCTGGCGTTGCGCTTGTTCGGCGGTTGGTCGCCGCTGGCGTTTTTCCGGGGGGCGCAGGAAGCGATGCTGATGTCGTTCTCGACCGCATCGAGCAACGCCACGCTGCCCACGGCGCTGCGCGTGGCCGACGAGAATCTCAAGCTGCCGCGCAAGGTGTCGCGCTTCGTGCTGACGATCGGCGCGACCGCCAACCAGAACGGCACGGCGCTGTTCGAGGGCGTGACGGTGATCTTCCTGGCCCAGTTCTTCGGGGTCGAGCTGTCGATCGGGCAGCAGGTGCTGGTGATGCTGGTCTGCATCCTGGGCGGGATCGGCACCGCCGGCGTGCCGTCGGGCTCGTTGCCGGTGGTGGCGCTGATCTGCACGATGGTCGGCGTGCCGGCCGAGGGCATCGGCCTGGTGCTGGGCGTCAACCACTTCCTGGACATGTGCCGTACGACGGTCAACGTGACCGGCGATCTGGGCATCGCGGCGCTGGTGTCGCGCGGTGAAGTCGATGGCCCGGAGCCGCCCGATCGCGTTTGAGGTGGGACCCAACGCCTTGCTCGTTTGATCGAGCGCGAGTCGGCCTTCGGCGATTACTCTGGCTCCGGAAGCAGCGTAGTGCCGTCCGGGGGTTACTCCTCGGCTCGGTCAGTCCGCGCCGCGGTCCGGCCCGGCGAAGCACGCCGGGCGTTTGTGCGGGCTGCGCGGCATGCCGCGCGAGCAGCCCACCCGCACCATGACTGACTCGCCGCCGCGGACCATTGATGGTCCGCTCTGCCGCAACCCCCGGTCGACACTACGCGCTGAGGGTGAAAGATCACGTGTTCTTTCGAACGGAAGATACTCGTTCTCAACGAAGGCGCAGTCTGAAACGTCGCTGCAGCGGACGGGCGGCCGGTGGCCGCGTCGAGCGCGCCATGGACGGCGCCCGCCCGAGTCAAGGCAGGGTGAGCATGGATGGCCTGCGCGGCACTGTCGCCATGCGAACGCCACGCGTGCTTCGCGTGGCCGGACGCGCAGCGGCCTTGACCGAGGGGGAAGCGGCTTTTCGGCCGGCAGGCCGATGCCCTTCGGACGCTGCGCTCTCGTCTCAATCGCACAAAAACGCCCGGCGCTGCCGGGCGTTTTCGCGGGACCCTGAGCGAGAAGCGCGCTTACTGGAGCAGCGAGCGCAGCATCCAGGCGTTCTTCTCGTGGGTCTGCAGGCGCTGGGTCAGCAGGTCCTCGGTCGGATCGTCGTCGGCATCGTCGGCGACTTCGAGGGCCTTGCGCGCGCTCCGGCAGACCGCTTCGTTGCCCAGGACCAGCTGGCGCACCATCTCGCGCCAATCGGGCGACTTCTCCAGACCCGGCTCTTCCTTGATCGAGCTGAGCTCGATGAATTCGGCATAGGAGCCCGGCGCGTTGTAGCCCAGCGCGCGGATGCGCTCGGCGATCTCGTCCAGCGCGTTCCACTGCTCGGTGTACTGGCCCTCGAACATCACGTGCAGCGCGTTGAACATCGGGCCGGTGACGTTCCAATGGAAGTTGTGGGTCTTCAGGTACAGCGTGTAGGCGTCGGCCAGGAACACCGACAGGTGCTGGGCGACCTGCTTGCGATCCGCGTCGCTGATCCCGATATCGATGGCCGGCGCGGTCGAGCGCGCATCGGGCGAGGCGACGGCGGGCGCCACCGACGAACGCTTCTGGCTGGACTTGGAGGCAGGTTGGGATTTGGCCTTGGCCATGGTCGACGACTCCTGTGGGATGGGATTGCGGCCACAATACGCGGCCTTCGCGATTGAATATGAGACCTGGGGGCAGATTCGCAAGCGTGATGGAGTATTCCAGCGACAACGAGGTGAATGCGGCGTTGAGCCGGGCGCGCGCATCGGTCGATGCCGCCTGTTCGCGCGATCGCGGTCCGCTGCTGGGGCTGTGGTCGCGCTGGCGGCGCACGCCTGGCGACCCGGCCGCGCGCGATGCGTTCGCCAGCCGGCTGCAGGCCTCGGTCGCGCGGCGCGAGGCGCGCGGGCGCAAGCTGCCGCGGGCGACGGTCGATCCGGTCCTGCCGATCGCCGGCAAGGCCGAGGAGATCGTCGCGCTGATCCGGGCGCACCAGGTCGTCGTGGTCGCCGGCGAGACCGGCTCGGGCAAGACCACCCAGTTGCCCAAGCTGTGCCTGGCGGCCGGGCGCGGCGCGGCGGGCATGATCGGCTGTACCCAGCCCCGGCGCATCGCCGCGCGCACGGTCGCCAGGCGCGTGGCCGAGGAGCTGCAGGTGCCGATCGGTGGCGCGGTGGGCTACCAGGTCCGGTTCAATGACAACGTCGGCCCCGACACCGCGATCAAGTTCATGACCGACGGCATCCTGCTGGCGGAGATCGCGTCCGACCGCTGGTTGTCGGCCTACGACACCCTGATCGTCGACGAGGCGCACGAACGCAGCCTCAACATCGATTTTTTGCTCGGCTACCTCCAGCAACTGCTGGCCCGGCGACCGGACCTGAAGCTGATCGTCACCTCGGCGACCATCGACACCGCGCGCTTTTCCGCCCATTTCGATGACGCCCCGGTCGTGGACGTCGAAGGCCGAGGCTACCCGGTCGAAGTCCGCTACCGCCCCCTCGGCGAAGAACCGGGGGCAGCGTCGAATCTCGCAGTCGGTGCGAACGGGGCGCCGCGCGGGCAGGAGAAAATCGACGCTGACCCCGGTGTTTCGGTGCTCGACGGCATTCTTGCCGCCTGTGACGAGATCATGGGCGAGCGGGGAACCGGCGACACGCTGATCTTTTTGCCCGGCGAGCGCGAGATCCGAGATACGCACCAGGCGCTCGAACGCCGCAAGTATCGCCACACCGAGATCCTGCCGCTGTATGCGCGCTTGTCGGCGCGCGACCAGGACCGGGTGTTCAATCCCGGTCCGCTGCGCCGCATCGTGCTGGCGACCAACGTGGCCGAGACCTCGCTGACGGTGCCGCGGATCCATTATGTGGTCGATCCGGGGCTGGCGCGCGTCAAGCGCTACAGTCCGCGGCAGAAGCTCGACCGCCTGCACATCGAGCCGATCAGCCAGGCCAGCGCCGATCAGCGCAAGGGCCGCTGCGGACGCATTGCGCCGGGCGTGTGTTACCGCCTGTTTTCGGAGGCGGATTTTGCGTCGCGGCCGCGCTTCACCGATCCAGAAATCCGGCGCGCGGCGCTCGCTGGCGTGATCCTGCGCATGTTGTCGCTGGGCCTGGGGGGGGACGGCGAGCCGCGTGCCCGGCGCGGCCGGCGCAGTGGCGAAGCGCCGCGCCCGGCCGCCGATCCGATCGCCGATTTCCCGTTCGTCGAGCCACCCGATCCGCGCGCGGTCGCCGACGGCTGGCAGCAGCTGACCGAGCTGGGGGCGATCGACGACGGTCGCCGCTTGACTGCGCACGGCCGCACGATGGCGCGGCTGCCGGTCGACGCCAAGCTGGCGCGCATGCTGGTCGCCGCGCACCAGCATGGTTGCCTGCACGAGATGCTCGCGATCGCGTCCTTCCTGGGCATCCAGGACCCACGCGAGCGACCGGCCGATCAGCGGGCAGCGGCCGACGCCGCGCATGCGATCTTCGCCGACGCGCGCTCGGAGTTCGTCGGCATCGTCCGGCTGTGGGACGCTTACCGGCAGGCGCATGAAGACCTGACCCAGTCGCAGCTGCGCAAATGGTGCGAACGGCATTTCCTGGGTTTCTTGCGCATGCGCGAGTGGCGCGAACTGCATCGGCAGCTCAAGTTGCAGTGCCAAGACCTGGGTTGGTCGGTGGATGCTTCGGGTGTCTCGCACGTGACGGCCGAGGACGAGACCGAGAACGCGCGGGCACGTGGGCAGGCTGCCACGCGTGCGCACGTCGCCTTGCATCGCGCGCTGCTCGCCGGGCTGCCCACCCAGATCGGCCATCGCGCCGACCCGGCCGGTGGCGGGCGCCATTCGGGGCAGTACGAGGGGCCGCGCGGACGCCGGTTCCAGTTGTTTCCCGGCTCGCCGCTGGCGAAGAAGCCGCCGCCGTGGGTGCTGTCGGCGACGCTGCTCGACACCGAGAAGGTCTGGGCACTGACCAATGCCGGGATCGAACCGGACTGGGTGATCGCCGAGCTCGATCACCTGCTCTCGCGACGTCATCACGACCCGCGCTGGTCGCGCGCGCAAGGCCGGGTGATCGGCAGCGAGCAGATTGCCTTGTTCGGCCTGGTGCTCGCGCCCAAGAAGCCGGTGGATTACGGACGGCTGTATCCCGATCAGGCGCGCGCGCTGTTCCTGCGCGATGGCCTGGCGACCGGCGAGATCGACCTGCGCGCGGGATTTCTCGAACGCAACCTGCGCACGCTGGCGCAGGCGCGCGAGGAGGAAGCCAAACTGCGGCGCAGCGGGCTGGTCGTCGATGAGGACTGGATGGCGCAGTGGTACGCGCAGCGCATTCCCTCCGACCTGCTTTCGGCCCAGGCGCTGGACGCCTGGTATCGAAAGGCGTCGGAGGCGGCCAAACGTGCGCTCGAATGGAACCGCGACGACCTGTTGGTCGCAGACGGCGTCGATGCCGACCTGTTTCCGGCATTCATCGCACTGGGCGATGCGCGGCTCGCGGTGGCGTACCGGTTCGAACCGGGCGCGCCCGACGATGGCATGACGGTGTCGGTGCCGCTGCACCTGCTCAATGCGATCGACCCGGCGCGGCTGTCGTGGCTGGCGCCGGGCTTCGTCGAGGACAAGGCGGCGGCGCTGATCCGCAGCCTGCCCAAGGCGCTGCGCCGCAATTTCGTGCCGGCGCCCGATTTCGCGCGCGCGTTCGCCCAGGCCTGGCGCGACGGCGATGCGGATAGCTTCGCCGGCACGCTGGCGCGTTTTCTGCGCAAGCTCGGCGGCGTGGAGATCGCGGCCACGGACTTCGATGAGACCGCGCTCGAGCCGCATCTGCGGGCGAATCTGCGCCTGGTCGATGTCGGCCGCGATCGCAAGGCGCGCACCGTGCTGGCCGAATCGCGCGACCTCGACGCGCTGCGCGCGCGTTTCGGCGAACGGGCCGCGCGTGCATTCGCCGCCCATGCCGCCGGTGGGCTGCAGCAGCGCGGCTTGACGGCATTCCCGGACACGCCGGTGCCGGTGTCGATCGCAGGCGCCGGCGGGCTGCCGGCGTATCCGGCGCTGCAGGACGAGGGCGAGAGCGTGTCGCTGGCCGTCCATGCCGACCCCGCGCAGGCGCGGCGCCTGCACCCACAGGGCGTGCGCCGCCTGTTGCGGATCGCACTCGTCGAGCGCGTGCGCCAGGCACGCAAGCAATTGCCGGTGGCCCCGAAGACCGCGCTGTTGTACGCGGCCATCGAGTCGTTGGCGCCGCGTGCGGCCGACCGGCCAGGCGACCGGCTGCGCGAGGATCTGGTCGAGGGCGCGCTCGCCGCGTTGCTCGACGACGGTCTGGAGACGATCCGCGACGCCGACGCGTTCGTCGCGCATCGCGACACGGTCGGCAAGGCCCTGTTCGGCGAGGCGATGGCACGGCTGCAGCGCGCCGAGACGATCCTCGACCTGGTCGCCGAGATCCGCGGGCGACTGGATTCGAAACTGATGGGATGGGCGCGGGCGAACCTCGACGACATGCAGGCGCAACTCGCGGCGCTGGTGCCGCCGGGCTTCCTGCGCGACGTGCCTGCGGCCGCGCTGGCCGAGTATCCGCGCTGGCTGCGCGCGCTGTCGCTGCGCGCCGAACGCGCGTTGCGCGACCCGCAGCGCGATCAGCAGCGCATGCTCGACGTCAAGCCGTTCGTCGACGCGCTGCTCGACGCCGGCGCTCGTGGCCGCGGCGGCGACGCGCAATGGCAGGCGCTGCGCTGGGACATCGAAGAGTTGCGTGTCTCGCTGTTCGCGCAGGAGCTGGGTGCCAAGGGTGGGGTCTCGGCAAAGAAGTTGGCGAGCCGGGTGGCGGCTTTGCGCGCGGCCTGACGCCGCGCAGCGCTCGCATCCTGTCTCCACTGCTTTCCGGAGGGCTGGGCTGGCCGTCGGCGGCGCCGGTGGCGGTCGCGTCACGCCTGCGGCGACAGGCCCGGCCATCTGCAACCCGCTCACGTATCGGGTACAGCCCATGGCTGCCGGGCCCACCTGTATGCGTCATCGCTCAGCTGCTCAGCCCGGCTTGTCCGAACTGGGCGCCCGACGATCCGGTGCACCTGGTCGGTCAGATTCTCGTCCGGGCGCAGCCGTCGATCCGTGTAGCCGGCCTGCCAGATCGAACCGGCGCCGCGGGCGCGCCCGCGGATCGCACGGGCGGTCTGCGACTTGAACGTCTGCACGACCTGCCCGAGCATCGGCACGCGCAGTTCGAACAGCCAATGCACCTGGTCGGGCATCAGGACCCAGGCTTCGGAGCGCAGCCAGCCCTGTCGTTCGCAGGCCTCGATCTCATGGCGCGCGATTCGTGCGTAGAGCGGATCGCGCAGCCAGGGGACGCGGCCGTAGGTGACCGCGGTGATCATGTAGTGCGCGCCTTGCGCGGAACGTGGGAGGGGCTGAGGGCGTGGACTGGCCATGCCAACAGCGTGCATCGCACGCCGCGGCATGCGCATCGGGACTTGCCGCGCAGCGCCCTCCGAAGATGCCGCAGGGCGCGGACGGAAATGTTCCCGACAATTGCATCCGGGCACGGACATGCGGCTCTTGACCGCGCCGCGCTCGAGGCCGCGCTGCTAGGCAGGACGACGTCGTACAGTCGGACTCGGTCAGGCGCCGCGCGCTGAGCTCGGCGCTGCCGAGCGGTGTGTGCTCAGCGCACGCGCTCGACCTTGGCCTGGGTGTTGTAGCCGTCGACCTTCAGCCACCAGGCGCCGAGCATGCCGGGGCGGATGCGCACGCCGACATCGGTGCCACGGGCCCCCGAGAGCGTCGCGCCGTCGATCTGGCGCCAGACCTGGCCATTGGCGAGGGTGTACTGCCGGCCGCTGCCGAAGCCCTGGAAGGCGCCGACGATCGTGCTCTCGATCGGCTCGCGTGCCGGCGCTGATGCGGGCAGCCCGGTGGCGGCGGAGGCGGCCTCGCGGCGGCCTTCCTCGCGGGCCTGCGCGATCCGCGCTTCGACGTCGGCACCCGCCCCCACGGTCGTGGATGCGGCCGGTGCACCGGCCTGGCGGGCCAGCCACGCATTGAGCCGATCGAGCTCGGCGTCGTCGAGCTTGCCCAGCCCGGCGGCGCGGAATTCTGCGGCGCTCATCCGGTCCTCGATCCGGGGCTGCTGCGCGAACGCGGGCAGGGCGGTCGCCAGCGCGGTGGCGATCAGGACGCAGTGAAATGCACGCATGCTCTGTTCCTCGGGCGGGGTCGCGGGCTAGTGTAGACGGTCCTGCGACCGTCCCGAACACGCCATGTCCGAGCCCGCCGGCCTCCTGCCGGATCGTCTGCTGGCGCTGCCTTCCACGGCTGCGCTCGGGCCGGCCCTGCGCGCGGCCTTGCAGGAGGCGGCCGCCGCGGCCGACGGCGTGGCCGAGCTCGATGAGACGGTGCTGCAGGACACGCTGGCGTCGCTGGCGCTGCTGGGCGCCGATGGCGACGTGGTCGCCGCGGCGATCGCCGATGCGGTGCCGGTCTGGCGCGAGCCGCTGCGCGCGCGCGTGCCCGCGCTGGTGCCGCTGCTCGACGGTCTGCGCGCCGCGCACCAGGTCTGGTCGCTGCATGCCGAACACGTCGGTAGCGGCAACCCCGAGGGTCTGCGCCGGCTGTTGCTGGCGCTGGTGCGCGATCTGCGCGTGGTGCTGGTGTTGCTGGCCAGGCAACTGGCCCAGATGCGCGCGGCGGTGCGCGCCGACGAGCCGACCCGGCGTGCGCTGGCGCTGCTCACCCGCGATATCCACGCCCCGCTCGCCAACCGGCTGGGCATCTGGCAACTGAAGTGGGAGCTCGAGGATCTGGCGTTCCGCTATCTGCAGCCCGAGACCTATCGCCGGATCGCCGGCTTGCTCGACGACAAGCGCGCGGGGCGTGAACGTTACATCGAGCAGGTGCGCACGCAATTGGGCGACGCGCTCGCCGCGCAGGACGTGCGCGCCGACGTTGCCGGGCGGCCCAAACATATCTACAGCATCTGGCGGAAGATGCAGAAAAAGCAGGTGCCGATCGGCGAGCTCTACGACCTGCGCGCGGTGCGCGTGCTGGTCGACGACGTGCCGGCCTGCTATGCGGCGCTGGGCGTGGTGCACGCGCTGTGGACGCCGATTCCCAGCGAGTTCGACGACTACATCGCCCGGCCCAAGAACAACGATTACCGCTCGCTGCACACCGCGGTCGTCGGGCCTGAAGGCAAGACGCTCGAGGTGCAGATCCGCACGCGCGAAATGCACGAGGCGTCCGAATTGGGCGTGGCCGCGCACTGGCGCTACAAGGAGACCGGCGGCTCGCAGCGCGCGCCGGCCGGCAGCGCCGCGCTCGAGCGGCGGATCGAATGGATGCGGCGGTTGCTCGAATCGCATACCGACGCCGGGCGGGCCGAAGGCCTGGCCGATGCGTTCGATACCGAACTGGTCGAGGACCGGGTCTTCGTGTTGACGCCAAAGGGCGAGATCATCGATCTGCCGCAGGGGGCGACGCCGCTCGATTTCGCCTATCACGTGCACACGATGGTCGGGCACCGCTGCCGCGGCGCGAAGGTCGACGGCCGCATCGTGCCGCTCGACACCGTGCTGCGGACCGGCGAGCGGGTCGAGATCCTCACCGCCAAACTGCCGTCGCCGCGGCGCGACTGGCTGGTCGCGGCCAATGGCTTCCTCGCCAGTCCGCGCTCGCGCGAGAAAGTGCGCAACTGGTTCCACAAGCTCGATCGCGAACGCAACGTGCAGGCCGGCCGCGAGCTGCTGGAGCGCGATCTGCGCCGGTTGGGCCTGCTGCAGGCCGACCTGGCGCCGGTGCTGTCGCGTTTCAACGCGAGCAGCGTCGACGACCTCCACGTGCTGGTCGCGCTCGGTGATGTGGGGCCGAACCAGATCGGCCGCGCGCTGCTGGAGATCGAGCGCGAACGTCACGCGCCGGCGCAGGACGAGGCGCCGACGCTGCCGATGCGCCGGCCGCGTCGCGCGCCCAAGGCGGCCGATTCGAGCTTCCGTGTCGTCGGCGTGGACAACCTGCTGGTCCAGGTCGCGCGCTGTTGCCGCCCGGTCCCGGGTGAACCGATCGCCGGCTATCTCACCCGGGCGCGCGGCGTGAGCGTGCATCGTCGCGACTGCCCGTCGTTTCTGCGGTTGTCGTCGGGTCAGCCGCAGCGGGTGCTGCCGGTCGAGTGGGGCGAACAGAGTGGCGGTCACGAGTCGGATGTCGTCGTCGAGGCCGTCGATCGCCGGCATCTGCTCAAGGATCTGAGCAACCTGATCGCGCAGGAGGACGTGCACGTGCTGGCGATCCAGAGCGAGCACCACCGGCTGTCGCGTGTGCAGTTGCGGTTGCGCCTGCGGGTCTCGGATTACGGCCAACTGGCGCGACTGCTCGGCAAGCTCGACAGCGTGCCCGGCGTGGAGTTGGCGCGGCGGGCGTGAACGATCGCGACATCGCTGTTCAGCGCGATCTCGCATACTGCGCGGCGTGAACGGCGACGATCTCTCCAACGGACCTGCGCCCGCCCGGCGCCTGGCTGCACGCCCGTGGCGGTCGCTGGCGGCCGACGCGCCCTGGTGGCGCCGCTGGCCAGGGTTCTCGCTGGCGGCGTGCATCGGCCTGGCGCTGCTGGTGTTGGGCGTCCGTGTGCTCGTCGTCGACCGACTGTGGCCCGAGACACGGGTGCAGGCCTTGCTCGACGATGCCGCGCAGGCGGTCGCGGAGGGGCGCCTGGACGCCGGCGACGGTAGCGGCGCGCGGCAACTGTTCGAGGCCGCGCAGGCGCTCGACCCTGACGATGTGCGTCCGCGCGCCGGGCTGTCGCAGGTCGCCGATGCGGCACTCGTCCAGGCTCGAACCGCGGTCGAGGCCCGGCGCTTCGACGCCGCCCGGGCTGCGCTCAAGCTGGCCCGGGAGTTGTCCGCACCGCGCGATGCGATCGCGGCGGTGGACGCGCGGCTGCGCGCGCTCGAGGCCGGTGGGACAGCGCCGGAGGTGCTGTTGCGCCAGGCGCAGGCGGCGCAGGCCCTGGGCCGGCTCGATGCCGGTCCCGATGCGGCGCTGCCGCTGTATGGGCGGGTGCTCGCGATCGAGCCGAGCAATGGCGATGCGCTGCGCGGGCGCGACGAGTCACTGGCCGCCCTGCTCGAGCGGGCACGTGCGCGACTGCGCGACGGCGATCTGCGCGGAGCGGCCGCGCTGGTCGCCACTGCGCGCGATTACGATCCCGGCCACGTCGACCTGCCCGACACCCAGGCCCGCCTGACCGAGGAACTCGATGCACTGCGGCGGCGCGCGGCGGCGCATCTCGCCGACGGGCGCATCGAGCGCGCCGTCGCCCAGTGGCAGAGCCTGCTGGCCTTCGATGCCGAGGACGCCGCCGCGCAGCGTGGGCTGCTCGATGCGGGGGCCGCGTATGCACAGCGCGCCGAGCGCTATGCCCGCGACTTCAACTTCGCCGCTGCCGATGCGCAGCTGCGCGAGGCGCGCGCGCTGGCGCCCGACAGCGAGGCAGTACGTGCGGCCGAATCGCGGATCGCGCGGTCGCGCGCGGTGCATGCCGACCGCGGTGCGCAGTTGCCGCCCCAGGAACGCCGACGCCGGGTGGCGACTCTACTGCAGCAGGCGGCTGCCGCGCAGGCGCGCGGCGATCTGATGGCCCCTCCGGGCGACAGCGCCTATGACCATGTCCGCGCCGCCCGGTTGCTGACGCCCGACGATCCGGCGGTCGCCCGTGCCTCGGCCAGGTTGTTGCCCGGTGCCCGGCAATGCTTCGACGCCGGCCTGCGCGCCAACAATCTCGCGCGCGCGCATGCCTGCCTCGACGCCCGGGTGGCACTGGGCGAAGGCGAGCCGGCGGCCCGCGACGCGCGGCGGCGCTTGGCCCAGCGTTGGCTGGCGATCGGCGACGAGCGTCTGGGGGCGGGCAATCTCGCCGGTGCGCAGGCCGCGCTGTCGGCGGCGCGCAGGATCGACCCAGGGGTGCCGGGGCACGCCGAGTTCGCCCAGCGGCTGCGCACTGCATCGCTCAACGGCGATTGATCAGGGCTGCGGGCGGCCCTCGACACCGTCCACGAACACGCTATGGACGGTCCGGCGCGCGGCGTCGAGGGAGAAGTGGCGCCGGACATTGTCCAGGCCGTTTTCCGCGAGCCGGCACCACAGGGCGTCGTCGTCGTACAGGCGCACGACCGCGTCGGCGAACGCGTCGGCCTGGTCGGCCAGCAGCACGTCATGGCCGTCGTGCAGTTGCATGCCCTCGGCTGCGCAGGTTGTCGCGACCACCGGCTGGCCATGGGCCATGCTCAGGTTGACCTTGCCCTTGACGCCGGCACCGAAGCGCAGCGGCGCGACCGCGATGCGGCAGCCGTCCATGTAGGGCGTGATGTCCGGCACGTGGCCATGGATGACGACCCCGTCGACCCGGGCCAGGGCGGCGATGGCCTCGTCGACATGGCCGCCGATGCAGTGGAAGCGGACCTGCGGCAGGCGCGCGCGGATCGCCGGAAAGATCGTGCCGACGAACCACTTCACCGCATCGACGTTCGGCGGATGGCGAAAGCCGCCGACAAAGACCAGGTCCTGCCGCTGCGCGAACGGCCGCCCAGGACCGGCGACCTCGTGCAGGTTCGACAGCAGCGCCACTCGGGCCTGGGGGGCGTCGCGGGCCAGCAGGGCGACCTCGCTCGGGCTCACGACCAGGGTCGTGTCGCTGCGCCCCACGACGTCGAGTTCCTGGTCGCGGGTGCGCTCGGCAGCGCGGCGCAGCGCAGGATCGCCCGACACTTCCGCACCACGCAGTTCGCGCAGGTAGTGCAGGTCGATGGTGTCGAAGATCACCTGCGCCTGCGGTGCATGTCGGCGCACCAGTGGCAGAAACTCGTGCGCGATGTAGTGGCGGCACAGCATGACCCGCGCGAACCGTCCGCCGTGCGTGCGCATCCAGTGCGCCGCGCTCTTGGCGTAGGGCGCATACCAGACCTCGACACCGATCGCCTGCAGCGCCTGCGTGGCCGCGCCCAGGTGACGGCGGTCGGCCGGCAGGAACACCACGTGCATGCCCGCCTCGCGCAACAGCCGCATCAGGTTGACCAGCCGCAGCGAGGCCGAGTCGCGATCGGGCATCGGGGTCACGCTGTCGATGATCAGCACCTGGGGCACGCCAGCGCGCGGCAGTTGGCCGGCCGCCACCGGATCGGCGGGTCGCTGCGCCAGCACGTGTGCCCAGCGTGCGGCGAATACTGGCTGGTTGCGCGCCTGTGCTGCCTTCATGCCCTGCGACAGATCGGTGCCCGCGCTCGCACCCTCCAGGTGCACGACGCAGGCCTCGGGCTGCATCGCCACGCGCAGCCCGGCTTCGCGCACCCGCAGCGCGAGATCCGCATCCTCGTAGTAGGCCGGTGCATAGCGGCTGTCGAAGCCGCCCAGACGTTCGAACAGCGCGCGCGGCAGCATCAGCGCCGCCCCCGACACGTAATCGACGTCGGCGCAGTAGCGCAGCTGCGGATGCAGTGGGTCGGCGAACCGGCCGCGGTTCTCGCCGCGGCCGTCGCGCACGAGCATCGTGCCCGCTTCCTGCAGGCGGCCGTCGGGATAGAGCAACTGCGCGCCGACGATGCCTGCATCGGGCTCGCGGTCGAAGGTCGCGAGCATCGCGTCGAGCCAGCCGGGCTGGGGAACCGTGTCGTTGTTGAGGAACAGCAGATGGCCCCCGCGCGCCAGCGCCGCGCCCGCATTGCAGGCACCGATGAACCCCGCGTTCGCCGGCATCGCGTGCAGGCGCAGGCCGCCGATGTGGGCCAGGGTCGCCGCGCTGTCGTCGGGGCTGGCATCGTCGACGACGATGACCTCGATCGCAGCGCGCGGCGGGTGCGCGGCGATCGCGCGCAGGCAGGCCAGGGTCTGTGGCAGATGGCCGTAGACCGGTACCACGATCGACACCGCGGGTGCGGCGTGGAACGGGACGTCGAACGGTGCGAACGCGCCCATGTCGGCTGCGAGCAGCGCCTGCCGCGCGCGCGGTGCGAACACGCCGAACTGCGCGCCCACCCGCTGCCACGTCGCGCGCAGCCCGCGCATGCGCAGGCTCGCGAGTCCGCGGCGGAACAGGCCGAGCGCCCGGACGACCCGGAAGCGCGCATCGGCCAGGGAAAACGACATGCGTCGGAACTCCAGCTGACTGGTCGGGGAGGCCGCCCGATCCCGCCCGGAGGCGCTGGGATAGACTGCCCGGCGCTATTGTGTCACCCACATCGACCCGCTGCCGCGGGTGCAGGACAGCCATGGCCCGGATCGATTACGAAGACGACGACGATCTCGACGATGACGGCGCAGCGCCGTCGACCTGGCACCGCCGCCTCCTGAGCTGGATGCTGGCGCTGATCGGCCTGGGACTCGGTTTTCTGATTCCCTACACGCTGTATCTCAATCACCAGGTCGGCGAGCGCTTCGGCGCCCTGCGTTGGCAGATGCCCACCCGCGTCTACGCCCGCCCGCTGCATCTGGCCCAGGGGGTGGCGATGAACGCCGCCACGCTCAAGACCGAACTGGCCGCGGCCGGCTATCGCGAAGGCGACGGCGTCAAGCCCGGTACCTACGCCACCGAGGGCGCGCGCTGGACGATCTCCAGCCGTGGCTATCGCGATGTCGACGGCGTCGTCGCGCCTGCGCGCGTGCAGGTGTCGCTGTCGGGCGGCCGTATCTCGCGGCTGCGCGATGGCGCGGGCGGTGCGATCGAAGCTGCGCGGCTGGACCCGGCGCGCATCGCCACCCTGTACGGACAGCAGCAGGAAGAGCGACGCTTGGTCCGCGTGCAGGAGGTGCCGCAGCTGCTGACCGACACGCTACAGGCGGTCGAGGACAAGGACTTCGCGCACCACCACGGCATCGATCTGAGCGGCATGGCGCGTGCGGCGCTGGTGAACCTGCGCGCCGGCGAGGCGCGGCAGGGGGCGAGTACGTTGACCCAGCAGCTTGCGCGCAGCGGTCTTTTGGGCATCGGTCGCGAGCAGACCTACACCCGCAAGTTCAACGAGGTCCTCTACGCGCTGCTGATCGAGGCGCGCTACGACAAGGGCGCGATCCTGGAGGCCTATCTCAACCAGGTGTACCTCGGCCAGCGTGGCGCGCAAGCGATCCACGGCGTCGCCGCCGGTGCCGAGTTCTGGTTCGGCCGCCGGATCGACGACCTGGAGCCTGAGCAGGTCGCGCTGCTGGTCGGCATCATCCGCGGGCCGTCCTACTACGACCCGCGGCGCCAGCCCGAGCGCGCGCAGGCCCGGCGCGATTTCGTGCTGGGCAAGATGCGCGAAAGCGGGCTCATCGACCAGGCCGCCTACGATCGCGCGCTAACACGCCCGCTGGGCGTGACCGATACGCCCGGCAATATCGCCGCCAATCGCTTTCCCGCCTACGTCGACCTGATCCGGCGCCAACTCGCCAACGATTATCCGGCCGGCGCGTTGCAGGGCGCCGGACTGTCGGTCATGAGCGCGATGGTGCCGTCGGCCCAGGCCTATGCCGAAGGCGCGACCGTGCGCACGCTCAAGGATCTGGGGACGCGCGGGCGCCCGGAACTGCAGGCCGGCCTGGTGGTCACCGACGTGCATACCGGCGAGGTCATCGCCGCGGTCGGCAGTCGCGTGCCGAGCGAGCATGGCTTCAATCGCGCGTTCGAGGCCCACCGGCCGGTCGGATCGCTGCTCAAGCCCTTCGTCTACCTGATTGCGCTCAGCAACCCCACCCGCTATTCGCTGGCCAGTTGGGTCGACGACTCGCCGGTCACGGTCACGCTCGAGAACGGCAAGCGCTGGTCGCCCGGCAACGCCGATGGCCGCAGCCACGGCACGGTGCGGCTGATCGATGCGCTGGCCAGCTCGTACAACCAGTCCACGGTGCGCGTGGGCATGGATGTCGGACCGCGCGCGCTGGCCGACGTGGTGCACATGCTGACCGGCATCCGCGCCGAGGCCAATCCGGCGCTGATCCTCGGCGCGATGGACCAGAGCCCCTATGCAATGGCCCAGCTCTACCAGTTCCTGGCATCGGGCGGCGAAGTGCAGACGCTGCGCACCGTGCGCGGCGTCATCGACGAGCAGGGGCGCGTGGTCAACCGCTACGACACCCAGCCCAGTCCCGCGCAGCAGAGCGATGCGCTGTCGGCGCGGGTGGTCACGATCGCGCTGCAGCACGCGGTGACCTCGGGCACCGCGCGCCGGCTGGTCAACGACGGCCTGGGCCGGCTCAACGCCGCCGGCAAGACCGGCACCAGCAACGACGGGCGCGACAGTTGGTTTGCAGGCTGGACCGGCGACCACTTGGGCGTGGTGTGGGTTGGCAACGACCAGAACGCGCAGACCGGGCTGGTCGGCGCGACCGGTGCGATGCGGGTGTGGTCCGGGCTGTTCTCGCGGCTGCCCAGTGCACCGCTCGACGTGGGCAGCGAGGGCCTGGAATGGCAGTGGGTGGCGCAGTCCACCGCGACCGATGCCGACTGCCCGGGCGCACGTCGGTTCGCATTCGTCGCCGGGTACGCGCCGCCGTACCAGTCGTGCCGCGGCTACGACCAGGACGGCCAGCCCACGTACATCGACCAGAACGGCAACCCGGTCGACGCCAATGGCGCGCCGATCGAGACCGAGCGGCGCGGCTGGCGCGAGTGGTTCGGCTTCGGCCGCCGCGATCGCGACGAATCACCGCCCGCGCCGCCGCAACCGCCATCGCCGCCGCAGCCCGCGGCCCAGCCGCCTGCCGAGGAATCACCCCAATGACCGCCTTCCTGTTGCGCGGCGCCTGCTGCGCCGCCGTGCTCGCGCTGGCTGCGTGCACCACACCGCCCACATCCACCCCGGCGGCCGCCCCGGCGAGCACCCTTGCGCCGCAGGCGATGGTCGCGGCGATCCGCGCTGCCAGCGGCGACGGCGACGGTGAGCTGGCGGTGCAGCCCCTGCGCGATCCGATGGTCGAGGATCTGCGCGAACGCGCAGTCGTACTCGAAGGCCAGGGCGACGTGGCCGGCGCGGCGGCCGCGCTCGATCAGGCGCTGGAGATCGTGCACGACGACCCTGCGCTGCTGCAGGAGCGCGCCGAACTGGCGATCCTGCAGCGCGAGTTCTCGCGCGCGGCGGAGATGGCCGAGCGTGCGCATGCGATCGGCAGCCAAGTCGGCCCACTGTGTCGCCGGCACTGGATCACGCTCGAACAGGTCCGGCTTGCCGCGGGCGATACCGCCGGCGCGACCGCCGCACGGACACAGGCCGACGGCTGCCGCGTCGCCGGCCCGCAGCGCTACTGAGTCCGGACTGCGACGTCGGAGTGCCGGCACCTGACGCCAACGGCCTGGCTGCACGCAGCCGCGAGGCGCTGGTCGAAGGCGGCCTACTGGCGGCGCACATTCCGGCCTTCCGTCCGCGTCCGGCGCAGCAGGCGCTGGCGATGGCGGTCGGCGACGCGATCGAGCAGCGCACCACGCTGCTGGCCGAAGCCGGCACCGGCACCGGCAAGACCTTCGCCTACCTGGTGCCGGCCCTGCTGTCGGGCTTGAAGACCATCGTTTCGACCGGAACGCGGGCGCTGCAGGACCAGCTCTACCACCGCGACCTGCCGCGGGTGCGCGACGCGCTCGGCAGCGGTCTGCGCAGCGCGTTGCTCAAGGGGCGCGCGAACTATCTGTGTCTGTATCGGCTGGAGCAGGCGCGCGGCGCGCCGCGGCTGGCGACGCGCGATCAGATCCACCAGTTCCAGCGCATCGTCGCCTGGGCCGGGCGGACCCGGCTGGGCGATGTCGCCGAACTCGACGGCTTGCCCGAGGACACGCCGCTGTTGCCGATGGTCACCTCCACCGTCGACAACTGCCTGGGCAACGACTGCCCGTTCTGGAGCGAATGCTTCGTGGTCCAGGCGCGCCAGCGGGCGCAGGCCGCGGACGTGGTCGTCGTCAACCACCACCTGCTCCTCGCCGACCTGGCGCTCAAGCAGGAGGGGTTCGGCGAAATTCTCCCCGGCGCCCAGGCCTTCATCGTCGACGAGGCGCACCAGTTGCCGGAATTGGCCGCGCAGTTCTTCGGCGAGGGCCTGAGTGCGCGGCCGCTGGTCGAACTGGCGCGCGACGCCGTTGCCGAGTGCCGCGACGTGCCAGGCGCGCTGCCGGTGCTGCAACTGCCGGCGCAGACGCTCGACGACGCGGCGCGAGGCCTGCGGATGGCGATGGACGGCCTGCCGGCCCGCGGCACCCGCTATCGGGCGCTGTACCAGCCGGCGGTCGAGGAGGCGCTGCATGCGCTCGATGAAGCCCTGGTGCATCTGCGCGACGTCCTGACGCCCTTGCGCGAGGCCTCGCCCGGGCTCGATGCCTGCCACGCCCGCGCGCTGCTGTGCCTGACCCGACTGCGGCGCTGGAACGACGGCGCTGCGTCCGCTGCCATGTTCGATGATGCGCACGTCGAGGACGCCGACGAAGCCACGCTGGCCGAACGCCCCGGCGATGACAGCGTGCTGTGGTACGAGCTGACGCCGCGGGGCTTCCGCCTGCAGCGCACGCCGTTGGACGTGTCGGCTCCGCTGCGCGCGCATCGCGAGGTCTCTCAGGCGGCCTGGGTGTTCACGTCGGCGACGCTGGCGGTGGACGGCAGCTTCGCGCATATCGCCAAGCGGCTGGGGCTCGACGCCCCACAGACGCTGCTCGCGCCGAGCCCGTTCGATTGGGCGCGCCAGGCGTTGTGCTATCTGCCCCCCCGACTGCCCACGCCGGCCGCGCCCGCCTACACGGCCGCCGTGGTCGACGCCCTGCTGCCGGTGCTGCACGCATCGGGCGGGCGCGCGTTCGTGCTGTTCGCCTCGCATCGCGCGCTGCGCGAGACCGCAGTGCTGTTGCGTGCGTCGTCGCGCTGCCCCTGGCCGTTGTTCGTGCAGGGCGAGGCGCCGCGACACGTGCTGCTGCAGCGCTTTCGCGAGTCCGGCAACGGCGTGCTGTTGGGCGCGGCGAGTTTCCGTGAGGGCGTGGATGTCGCCGGCGACGCGCTGAGCGTGGTCGTCATCGACAAGCTGCCGTTCGCCGCCCCGGACGACCCGGTGTTCGAGGCGCGGCTCGATGCGATCCGCCGCGCCGGCGGCAATCCGTTCCGCGACGAGCAACTGCCGCAGGCGGTCATCGCCCTCAAGCAGGGCGTCGGCCGGCTGATCCGTACCGAGGCCGATCGCGGCGTGCTGGTGCTGTGCGATCCGCGTTTGCTCGGACGCGGTTACGGTGCGCTGTTCCTGGACTCGCTGCCGCCGCTGCCGCGCACGCGCGAGATCGCGGATGTCGAGGCGTTCTTCGCCGCGCCACCTGCGACAATCCCTGCCGGCGCGACCGACGCCGCCCTCCCGCTTCCCGAATCCCGGCCTTCATGAAACTGCTCGCGTTCGAAACCGCCACCGAAGCCTGCTCCGTCGCCATCTGGGACGACGGTCGCGTGCTCCATCGCAGCGAAGTCGCGCCCCGGCGCCATGCCGAGCTCGCGTTGCCGTGGGCCGATGCACTGCTGGATGAGGCCGGAATTGCACGCAGGCAGCTCGATGCGGTCGCGGTCAGCCGGGGCCCGGGCGCCTTTACCGGCGTGCGCCTGGGCATCGCGCTGGTGCAGGGCGTGGCGCTGGCGCTCGATCGCCCGGTCGTCGCCGTCTCGACGCTGGCCGTGCTCGCATTGCGCGCCGGTGCAGGGGAGGGCGCGCACGTGCTCGCGGCGATCGATGCGCGCATGGGCGAGGTCTATCGCGCCGCATTCGCGATGCGTGCAGCCGGACCGGAGGCGCTGTCCGACGAGCGGGTCGGTGCGCCCGACACGATCGCATTGCCGGGCGCGGGTGAGGCCTGGTATGGCGTGGGCACCGGCTTCGGCGTCGCCGATGGCGTATTGGCGACGCGCCTGGGCGCGTCCAAGGCGCGGATCGACGCGACTGCGTTGCCGCAGGCGGCCGATCTGGCCGCCCTGGCGGCCGCGGCGTTCGCCCGGGGCGAGGCGGTCGCGCCGGAGCGGGTCGAGCCGGTCTATCTGCGCAACGATGTCGCGCTGACGCTGGCCCAGCAGCAGGCGCGCCGCGCTGAGCGTTGAGCGGACCCTCAGAGCGTCTGCGACTGTCCTATCCTGGGTCCACCCTCATGCGGAAGCCGACCATGTCCTCGCCGTCGCCTGCAGATGCGCGCCCATCGTCCACCGTGCCCCCCGGCCGGCGTCTGCGCGGCTGGCTGCGCCGTGAGGGGCTGCCGCTGGTCGTCCTGCTCGGCCTGTTGCTGATCGCACGCTCGTCGCTGGCCAACCACTATCACGTGCCCAGTGGCTCGATGACGCCGACGCTGCAGCCGGGCGACCGCGTGGTCGTCGACATGCGCGCCTACGGCCTGCGGGTGCCGTTCACCGAGTGGATCCTATGGCCGGGCGACCGACCGGCGCGGGGGGACGTGGTCGTGTTCCGCTCGCCGGCCGATGGCATCCGGCTCATCAAACGGGTCGTCGCCACCGGCGGCGACCGGGTCGACCTTGTCGATGGCCATCTATCGATCAACGGGGTCGCGCTCGCGCCGCTGGCCGGCGCGCCCGAGGATTTCGGCGCCCGCCAGGCGGTGCTCGACCTGGCGGACGGCGGGGGGCCGGACATCCATGGGCTGCGGGTGCCGGCAGGGCATGTGCTGGTGCTCGGCGACCATCGCGGCGCGAGTCTCGACGGCCGCTGGTTCGGCGTGGTGCCCAGCAGCGCGATCTACGGGCAGGCCCGCGGCGTGTTCTGGCGACGGGGCGAGGGCGCGGGCTGGACGCCGCTGTGACCGCGGCCGATGCGCAGATCCGCTTCGACGATGGCGCACGCTACGAACGCTACATGGGCATCTGGAGTCGGCTCGTCGGCGACCGGTTCCTCGACTGGCTCGCGCCGGCGCCGGGGTTGGACTGGCTCGACGTGGGCTGCGGCAACGGGGCGTTCACCCAGACGCTGATCGCGCGCTGCGCGCCGGCGCAGGTGTACGGGCTCGACCCGTCCGTGCCGCAGGTGGCGCATGCGCGGGCGCGACTGGCCGGCGATGCGGCGCATCTGCTGGCCGGCGATGCGATGGCGTTGCCGTTTCCGCCGGCCAGTGTCGATGCGCTGGTCATGCCGCTGGTGATCTTCTTCGTACCCGACCCGGAACGCGGCGTGGCCGAAATGGTGCGGGTCGGGCGTCCCGGCGCGCTGGTCTCGGCTTATGCCTGGGATCTGCCCGGCGGCGGTTTTCCTTATCACGCGCTGCAGGCGCGGCTTCGCGCCCGTGGGGTCGTGCTGCCTGCGCCGCCGTCGCCGGATGCCTCGCGCGTGGAGGTGCTGCAGGCATTGTGGGCCGGTGTCGGCCTGTGCGAGGTGCGGACGCATTCAATCGAGGTGCGGCGCACCTTCGCCGCCTTCGACGATTACTGGCAGACCGTGCTGGAGGCCCCCAGCATCGGCCCGCAATTGGCCCGGTGGCAGCCGGCGCAGGTCGCGCAGTTCGCCGCCGAGGTTCGCGCCGAACTTCCAGTCGACGGCGCGAACGGCGCGATCACGGTCGGCGCGCGGGCCCATGCCGTTGCCGGCCGCGTGCCGGGTGGGCGATAACCGGCGCCGTAGGCGTCTGCGCACAGCCGCGTCATCCAGCGTCGGGCGGGGGCGCCATGCGTGGCGGCGGGCCTACTCGGCACGCCATGCTCTGGGCGAGCGCGGTCAGTCGTCCACCAGGGCGCCATCGGGCAGGAAGTTCCAACTGCGGGTGACGTGCAGGATGTCGATCTGCTCGTCGGTCGGCGGCAGCGGTGGGTAGGGTTCGGCGAGCCGGGCGATCCGCAGCGCGGCATCGTCGAGCAGGGGCACGCCGCTGCTGCGGATGACATCGGCACGCTCCACCGAACCGTCGCGTCGGATCGCCACGCTGATGACCAGGCGCCCGGCCAGGCCGCGCCGGCGGGCCTCGTCGGGGTAGTTCAGGTTGCCCACGCGCTCCACCCGGTCCACCCACTGTCGCAGGTACGTGGCGTAGACGTACTCCTGGGTGCTGGCGGACACGAACTTGCGCTTGGGCCTGCGCGCGTAGCGCTCCGAGCGCAGGTGGATCTCCGCGGCCAGCCGCGCCATCTCCAGGTCGCGTTCGACCCGTTCGGGGCCGGGCGGCAGCGTGCGGCGCTCGGCCTGGGGCGTGGGATCGGGACTCGCCACGCGGGGCTGACCGCGTGCGCTGGCGACCACGCGCTCGCGCGGCGGCGGCTGGGTGTCGGGCGATTGCGCACGCAGCGGGCGCGGCGCGACGCCGGCCTCGGGGTGCGGCTGCAAGCCCGGTCGCGGCTCGCGCGGCCGCAGGCTGCGCGTGTCCTCGCCGCCGCCCTGATGGCTGGCCTGGGCGAGGAAATCGGCCTGGGCCTGGGTCAGCGGACGCGTGGTCTCGGTCAGGATCACATCCAGCGTCGGCACCACTGGTGCGGCGTCTTCGGTCGAAAAGCCGATGCCCAGCACCAGCAGTCCATGTACCAGCAGCGACAACGCCAGCGTCGCGCCCAGGCGCGCGTCGTCGCCGATCCGCGGCGGCGACGCGGCGGTCATGGCCTGCGGTCGTCGGCGCTAGCGACGCGCATCCGGGGCGATCCGGGACCGGGCCTGTGTCATCCGCGCTCGATCGCGTCGAACAACTGCCCGGCGATGTTCAGCCCGAACTGCGCATCGAGCTCGCGCACGCAGGTCGGGCTGGTGACGTTGACCTCGGTCAGCCAATCGCCGATCACGTCCAGGCCGACGAAGCGCATGCCGCGTGCGGCGAGCGTCGGGCCGACCTGGGCGGCGATCCAGCGGTCGCGCTCGCTCAGCGGCCGACCCTCGCCGCGACCACCCGCGGCCAGGTTGCCGCGGAACTCGTCGCCCTGCGGGATCCGCGCCAGGCAGTAGTCCACCGGCACGCCGTCGATCAGCAGGATGCGCTTGTCGCCGTCGACGATCTCCGGCAGGTAGCGTTGCGCCATCGCCAGCCGCCGGCCGCCGTCGGTCAGGGTCTCGAGGATCACGTTGAGGTTCGGGTCGCCGGCTGCGGCGCGGAAGATCGAGCGTCCGCCCATGCCGTCGAGCGGCTTGAGGACCGCCTGGCCGTGCTCGGCGACGAAGGCCTTGAGTGCGGCCGCGTCGCGGGCCACCCGCGTCGGTGGGCAACACTGCGGGAACGCGAGCGCGCCGAGCTTCTCGTTCATGTCGCGCAGACCCTGAGGATCGTTGACGATCCGCGCGCCCTGACGCTGGGCGACGCTGAGAATCTGGGTGTCGTTGATGAACTCCGGGTCGACCGGCGGATCCTTGCGCATCAACACCACGTCGCCCTCGCCGAAGCGATGCAGCGCCGGGGCGCCGAGGCTGAACCAGTCGGCGGGATCGTCGCGCACGGTCAGCGGCGCCAGGGTCGCCACCGCGTCGCCGCCGGCCATGCCCAGTGCGCCGGGCAGCACGTACTGCAGGCGGTGCCCACGCCGCTGCGCCTCGAGCAGCATCGCGAACGTCGTGTCCTTGGCGATCCGGATCGAGCCGATCGGATCCATCACCACGACGACGTTCAGCGACATACCGGCATCCACGCAGAGGGAAAGCCGGCATGTTAGCAGGGCCTTTGCGGCGCACCTGGCGCCAGTGCGTGTACGCTTGACAGCCCAGCCGCCCGCTGGGATATAACTTCGCGATGCTGCGGCGCCGAATCGGCGCGTCGGGCAGGGGACAGCGACCGCATGAGCAGTGACGACAGACCATCCACCGGATGCCTCGACGGCCTGCGGGTGATGGTGATCGACGATTCGAAGACCATTCGACGGACCGCCGAGACGCTGCTCCGCCGCGAAGGGGCCGAGGTGGTGACCGCGGTCGACGGCTTCGAGGCCCTGGCCAAGATCGTCGAGCACGCACCGCAGGTCATCTTCGTCGATGTGATGATGCCCAGGCTCGACGGCTACCAGACCTGCGCGCTGATCAAGAACAACCGCCGCTTCGGCACGACCCCGGTCATCATGCTCTCGTCCAAGGACGGGTTGTTCGACAAGGCGCGTGGCCGGATCGTCGGTGCCGACGAATACGTCACCAAGCCGTTCACGCGCGAGGAATTGCTCGATGCGATCCGTCACCACGTCGACGCCTGAGGGGAAAGGCATGGCCCGCATCCTGTTGATCGAGGACTCGCCCACCGACACCGCGGTGTTGACCCAGTGGCTGGAGCGGCATGGCTACGAAGTGCTCGCGGCGGCCAATGCCGAGGACGGCATCGCGTTGTGTCGCAGCGAGCGGCCCGACTTGGTGCTGATGGACGTCGTGCTGCCGGGCATGAGCGGCTTCCAGGCCACCCGTGCGCTGGTGCGCGATCCGCAGACCGCGGCCATCCCGGTGGTCATCGTCAGCACCAAGGGCATGGAGACCGACCGCATGTGGGGCCTGCGCCAGGGGGCGAAGGGCTATCTGGTCAAGCCGCCGACCGAAGCGGCGTTGATCGCGCAGATCCGCCAGGTCCTGGGCGGGTGAACGCCTCGGCGCCCGATCTCGCGGCACCGGCGCCGGGGCCGTTCGCACTGCTGGCCGACTATGAGCGGCGCAGCCTGGCGCACGTCGTCGGGCTGCCCGAACAACTGGACGCGCCTGGCCTGTGGCGCGGTGTGGGCTATCGGGTCGGTCGCCGGCTGTTGGCCTCGGCCTTCGACGAAGTCGTCGAGATCCTGGCAATGCCGCCGGTCACGCCCGTTCCCGGCGCCCAGCCCTGGATGCTCGGGGTGGGCAACGTACGCGGCGCACTGCTGCCGATCGTCGATCTGCGGCAGTTTTTGGAAGGCGAGCCCAGTGCGCGGCAGGACGGTCAGCGGATGCTGCTGGTCCGCCAGCCCGGGGGCGACGTCGCGGTGACGATCGACGCCCTGTTGGGCCAGCGCAGCTTCCTGGAACAGGACCAGGTGCCGCCCGACCGTATCGCCAGCGGGCGCTATGCGCACTTCGTCGAGCGCGCCTACGCGCAAGCCGGTACGGTCTGGGGCGTCTTCAGCCTCGATCGCCTGGCCCGCACGCCCGAGTTCAGACATGCCGCGGCCTGACGCCGCGGCGCGCACTACGATCAGGAAACGCAACGCATGAGCACAGTGGTCGATCCCAGCGCAGGCAAACGGCGCATTCTCGGCACGAACTTCTGGGTCGTGATGATGATCGTCGCCGGCACGGTCCTGGTCCTCAACACCGGCTACGGCACCTGGCGCGCCGCGCAGCTCGGCAGTGCCAGCCTCTCGGCCTCGAACCTGCGCGTGGACAGCCAGCGGCTGGCCAACCAGGGGTCGGAAGCGGCGCGCGGCAATGCGGTCGCGTTCGCGGCGTTCAACGCCACCCGGGCGCAGATCGAGCGCGACATCCGCCAGCTCGAGGAGCGCTACGGCAGCACTGCGGGCGTGTCCGGCCCGATCCGCAAGGTCGCCGCAACCTGGGATCCGCTGGGCGAGAGTGCGGCGCGGCTGGCCGAAGGCGAAGCGGCGGTCACTGCGTTTGCCGGCCACGCCGAGCGTTTCAGCCAGCGCGTGCCGCAGTTGCAGGCGCTGCTCGACGAACTGGTGCGGGCGATGTCGAGCAGCGGCTCGCCGTCGTCGCAGGTGTACATGGCGCTGCGCCAGGTGGTGATCGCCGGCGACATGGCGCGCCGGGTGACCGAGGTGCAGGCCGGCGGCAGTGTCGCCGCGGTGGCCGGCCAGGGCTTGCGCCGGAACGTCGAGGACTTCCAGCAGGTCATGACCGGCCTGCGCGAAGGTGACCCGACACGCGAGTTGCAGGCGCTGACCAACGGCAACGCGCTTGCGGCGCTGGCACGCGCCGACGAGGCCTGGACGCAGATGCGCACCGACCTGGAGGCGATCCTGGCCAGCAGCGAGCCGCTGTTCCAGGCGCAGGCCGCGGCCGGTGAGCTGGTGGCCGGCTCCGACCGGCTGCTGGGCGACAGTGAGGCGCTGTTCAACGCCTTCACCGCCTTCGGCTCGCTGCAGGACCGCAGCCTGCTCGGCAACGTGTGGGTCAGCATCGTCGCCGGCCTGTTGGCGCTGGCCGCGATCGCCGGCCTGGTGACCGAGCTCAATCGCGCCCAGCGGCGGCGCTACGAGACCTCGCTGGAGCTCAACAACCGCAACCAGGAAGCGATCATGCGCCTGCTCGACGAGATGGGCGCGCTCGCCGAGGGCGACCTGACCGTCAAGGCCTCGGTCACCGAAGACATCACCGGCGCGATCGCCGATTCGATCAACAACGCGATCGAGCAGTTGCGCAGCCTGGTGCAGACCATCAACGACACCTCGGTGCAAGTCGCCTCGAGCGCGCAGGAAACACGCGCCACCGCGATGCACTTGGCCGACGCCGCCGAGCATCAGGCCCACGAGATCAATTCGGCCTCCGATCGCATCAACGAGATCGCCGTCAGCATCGACCAGGTCTCGCGCAATTCGTCCGAATCGGCCGACGTCGCCCAGCGCTCGGTGCGCATTGCGACCAAGGGAGCCGGCGTGGTGCGCGAGACGATCGCGGGCATGGATTCGATCCGCGACCAGATCCAGGAGACCTCCAAGCGCATCAAGCGCCTGGGCGAGAGCTCGCAGGAGATCGGCTCGATCGTCGAGCTGATCAGCGACATTTCCGAGCAGACCAACATCCTGGCGCTCAATGCTGCGATCCAGGCCGCCTCGGCCGGCGAGGCGGGACGCGGCTTTGCGGTGGTCGCCGACGAAGTGCAGCGACTGGCCGAACGCGCCACCGGCGCCACGCGGCGTATCGAAACGCTGGTGCAGACGATCCAGTCCGACACCAACGAGGCGGTCACCTCGATGGAGCAGACGACCTCCGAGGTCGTCGCCGGTGCGCGGCTGGCCGAGGACGCCGGCACCGCGCTGGGCGAGATCGAAAGCGTGTCGACGAGCCTGGCCGACCTCATCGAGGGCATCTCCTCGGCGGCGCAGCAGCAGTCTTCGGCCGCGACCAACATCACCGAGGCCATGCACACGATCCAGTCGATCACCGCGCAGACCTCGCGCGGCGCCAGCCAGACCGCCGATTCGATCGGCAACCTCGCCCAGCTCGCCGCCGACCTGCGCCGTTCGGTCGCCGACTTCAAGCTGCCGACCTGAGCCGGACACGGACCGACGCATGAGCGGGCTGCGCGAGGCCATCGACCACACGATGCTGGGCTGGATCAAGCCCGAGCTCGATGAGGTGCTGCGCCAGGCACGGATGGAACTGGAGCGCTTCGTCGAAGCGCCCGACGACGGCACGCGTTTGCACCACTGCGCCGCCGGGCTGCGCCAGGCGACCGGCACGCTGCGGATGGTCGAATTGCAGGCGCCTGCGCTCGTGGTCGAGGAAATGGAGCGGCTGGTCGAGGCCTTGCGCCGGGGCGAGGTCGGGGATCGCGACGCGGCGGCCTCGGCCTTGCTGCGCGGCCTGTTGTTGCTGCCTGACTATCTCGAACGGCTGCAGGGGGGGCATCGCGACATCCCGATCGTATTGCTGCCGCTGCTCAACGATCTGCGCGCCGCGCGTGGCATCTCCGCGCTGCACGAGCGCCTGTTCTTCGATGTCGGGGCGGTGGACGCGCCCGATGCCGAGGGCGAGGACGAGGCCCCGGTCTCGGCCGACACGCTCGCTGCGCTGCGCGAGGCATTCGGCCCGGGCGACGCGCGTCCCAGCGACGCCGAACTCGACCATGCCCGCAGCAGCCTGGCCGGACGCAACCGCGCCTTGCTCGGTACCGTGACCGAAGCGGTCAAGGACGAATTGCTGCAGGTCAAGGATGCGCTCGACCTGCATCTGCGCACCGGCGTGCGCGATCCCGCCGCGTTGCGGCCGCAGTCGGCTCTGCTGGCCACGGTGGCCGACACGCTGGGCATGGTCGGGCTCGACGACGCCTGCGCGGTGGTCGTGCAGCAGCGCGAGGCGCTGGATGCGATCGTCGACGGCGCGATGCCGGCCGACGAAGCCGCGCTGCTCGACATCGCCGGGGCGCTGCTCTACGTCGATGCCACGCTCGACATGCAGGTCGCGCAACTGGGCGATGCGGTGGCGACCGACGCCGCGCTCGCCGCCGAGGCGCAGCGTGCCCGGACAGTGGCGATCGGCGAGGCGATCGCGGCGTTCGGCGAAGCGCGCGAAGCACTGGTCGTCTTCGTCGACCGGCAATGGGATCGCACGGCGCTGTTGGCGGTGCCGGATCTGCTGGTCGAGGTGGCCGGTGCGCTGGCGATGCTGGACCAGCCGCAGGCGGCCGCCTGCCTGGAGGGCGTGCGCCTGTACGTCGACCGCGAACTGCTGGCGGGGGCGCAGGCACCTGCGCCGGGGCCACTGGACGCCTTCGCCGATGCGGTGGCGAGCCTGGAGTCCTTCCTGCAGGGGGTGGACGCGCAACGTCCCGATCGCGACCGGTTCCTCGAGGTCGCCCGCAGCCGCCTGCAGACGCTGGGATACTGGCCGCTGCCCGGCACCGCGCCTGGGGCGGGGGAGGCGGACGAGGACCAGGGCCTTGCCGCCCATGGCGACGGCAGCCATCCCTCGACCGATGACACCCAGACCGGCGACGGTGCGTGGGTGCCGGCAGGTGTGGCGCAGACGCCGCCGCGGGGTGGCTTCGCGGCCGTCGGCAACGACATCGACGATGAGATCCGGGAGATCTTCCTGGAAGAACTCGCCGACGAGATCGCCCATCTCGAGGCATTGTTGCCCCAGTGGCGGCGGCACCCCGGCGATCCGGAGCGGCTGCGGCAGGTGCGACGCGTTTTCCACACGCTCAAGGGCAACGGCCGGTTGGTCGGCGCGGTCGAGCTGGGCGAGTTCGCCTGGCGCGTCGAATCGCTGCTCAATCGCGTGATCGACGGCCTGCATCCGGGGGGGCAGGCCGTCGTGGCAGCGGTCGACGTGGCCGCGCAGGCTCTGCCGGCACTGGACGCGGCGCTGCGCGACCAGGCCCCGTTGCTGCTCGACGTGGATGCGGTCGCCGCCCGAGTCGCCGAGATCGCGGCGGGGGACGCGGGCATCTCGCCGCCAGCGCCGATGGCCGCGGCCGATGCCGTGCGCACCGTTGAGGCACCGCCCGCTGTGGAGGCCGTCGCCACCGTGCCGGCACGCATTGACGCGCTGCTGCTCGAGATTCTCGATGCCGAGGCCAACGAGCACCTGCTGACCGTCGATGCCTGGATCGACGCGGCCCGTGCCGGAGACGCCTTCGACGTCGAGCGGCTGCTGCGCGCGCTGCATACGATGCACGGCGCGTTCGCGATGGCCGAGGTCCCGGCGGTCGGCGCGTTGTTGGCGCCGGCCGAGGACTATGCCCGGCGGCTGGTCGCCACGCCGTCGGTGCCCGATCCCGAAGCGGTCGACGCGATCGACGCGTTGCGCGGGGCGCTGCGCGAGACGCTGACGCGCCTGCACGACGACGATCCTCGGATCGCTGTGTTGCCGGCCCTGGCGGCACGCCTGGGCGTCGTCCGCGACCGCCTTGATGCGTCGCCGGTCGCCGGCTACGACATCGCCGACTTCGATGCGCCGATCGTGGACGCGCCCATGTTGGACGAGGGGGACGACGCGGCGGCCACACTGCTCGATGGCGCGCGTTTCGAGCAGGCCGATGTCGAGCAGGCTCAGCGCGACGATGGCGAGGGCGAAGACGCGCCTCAGGCATCGGCGCCCTCGGATGCCGCGCCGCTGAGCGTCGATGACGTCGCTGCCGAAGGGCAGGCGCGCGCGCACTCCGATCTCGATCTCTATACGGACATCGCGGCCGATGCCGATGTCGAGCAGGCGGACGCGCCCCCCCCGGCGATCGAGCATCTCGACAGCGCGCGACGCCAGCCCGAACGGGCGTCGGCGCTGCAGCGCCAAGCTGCGATCGATGCCGAGGTTCTTGCCGATGAGCGCCATCGCTACGCTGCAAGGGCGCTGCGACAGGCGGCTGTCGCAACGAGCCAGATCGGCATCGCGCCTCCGCAGGCCGACGTCGGCGTCGCGACGTCGGATGCACGCGATCGCAACGACCTCGCCCCGCCACCCGAGGCGCCGCCTGTTGCAGATGCGCACGCGTGCTCGCCTGTGGTGCCCGCAGGCGATGCCCCGGACACGGCGACATCGCGGACGCAGACTGCTGCCGACGCCGACGCCGACGCCGACGCCGACGCCGACGCCGACGCCGACGCCGACGCCGACGCCCATGTCGATGTCGATGTCGGTGCTGAGCGGAAAGATGAGGGCGAGGGCGCTTCGGATCACGATCCCGAAGGCCCGCTGGACCTGATCGGCCTGGATCCCGAGCTGATCGACACCTTCGTCGAGGAAGGCATCGACCTGCTCGACGATGCCGATGGCCTGCTGGCGCTGCTGCGCGACGATCCGGGCGCCTTGCCCGCGATCGCGGGCCTGCAACGCGACCTGCACACGCTCAAGGGCGGCGCCCGCATGGCCGGGCTCATGCCCATCGGCGACCTCGGGCATGCGATGGAGACGCTGCTCGAGACCCTTGCCGAGCAACACCGGCCGATGCATCGGGACGATCTCGCGCTGCTCGAGCAAGGCTTCGACCGGTTGCACGCGATGCTTGTGCGCGCCGGCGAACGCCGCGCCATCGGACCTTCGCCGGCCCTGGTCGACGCGTTCACGGTGACCGCCCGCAGCGCCGCGGATGCGTCCGGACCGCTCGATGGGATGCACAGCGACGCTGCGCTGATGCCGTTGTCAGCGCCGCTGCCTGCGCTGGCGCTCTCGGTCGACGGCGACGACGACGCCACACGCGGCTCGCAGGAGCAGGTGCGCATCCGGGCCGGGCTGCTCGACCGCCTGGTCACCTACGCCGGCGAGGTCGCGATCTACCGCGCGCGCCTCGAGCAGCAGTTGGGAACCTTCCGCGGCGCGATGCTCGAACTTGGGCAGACCAACGACCGCCTGCGCGACCAGTTGCGACGGCTCGACATCGAGACCGAGGCCCAGATCGTCGCCCGCTATCGGCGCGAAGGCGACAGCGGCGACATCGCGTTCGATCCTCTCGAGCTCGACCGCTTCTCGACCCTGCAGCAGCTTTCGCGCGCACTCGGCGAAACGGCCGCCGATCTCGACAGCCTGCAGCACACCCTCGACGAGCAGACCCGACATTACGAATCGCTGCTGCAGCAGCAGTCGCGCGTGAGCTCGGATCTGCAGGAAGGCCTGATGCGGACGCGCATGGTGCCCTTCGACGGCATCGTGCCGCGCCTGCGGCGCGTCGTCAGGCAGGCCGCCCAGGACACCGGCAAGCAAGTGGATCTGCACCTGGCCGGCGCCCACGGCGAGATCGATCGCAATGTGCTCGAGCGCATGGGCCCGCCGCTCGAGCACCTGTTGCGCAACGCCGTCGCGCATGGACTGGAAACGCCGCAGGCACGCCAACAGGCGGGCAAGCCCGAGGTGGGCGCGATCCGCATCGCACTGCGCCGCGAGGGCGCGGAGATCGTGCTGGAGGTGGCCGACGACGGCACTGGGCTGGACCGCGCGGCGATCCGCCGCCGCGCGCACGAGCGCGGCCTGCTGACGCCGGATGCGCAGATCGCCGAGCGCGACCTGGACGCGCTGATCCTGCAGCCCGGCTTCACGACCGCCAGCGCGCTCAGTCACGTGGCCGGGCGCGGCGTCGGCCTGGACGTGGTCGCCAGCGAGGTCCGCCAGCTCGGCGGCAGCGTCGACATCCAATCGCGGGACGGCGTGGGCAGCACGTTCGTGTTGCGGTTGCCGCAGACGCTGGCCGTGACCCAGGCCGCGTTCGTGCGTATCGGGGAGACCACCTTCGCGGTGCCGATCGCCTCGGTGCGCGGCGTCGGCCGCATCGCGCGCGACGCGCTGCGCGCGGGCCGTGACTACCGGTACGGCGACGAGGACTACGCGCTCCACGACCTGGGCCGGCTGGTCGGACAGGCGCCTGCGCGTGCCGAAGGCCACCTGCAGATGCCCTTGCTGCTGATCCGCGCCGGCGAGCTGCGCGCGGCGGTCGCGGTGGACGAGATCCTGGGCAACCGCGAAATCGTGGTGAAGCCGGTCGGGCCCCAGCTCACGTCAATCCCGGGCATCTTCGGCGCGACGATCATGGGCGACGGTCGCGTGGTGGTGATTCTGGATATCGCGCCACTGGTGCGTCGGCAGGCGGCGCAGCCCGAAGCGGCCATCGCTGCGGCGCCGTCGCCCGTGCAGGCCCGTCGTGTCCCGCTGGTGCTGGTCGTCGACGATTCGATCACGATGCGCAAGGTCACCTGCCGCGCGCTGGAGCGGCAGGGCCTGGCGGTGGCGACCGCGAAGGATGGCATCGACGCGCTCGAGCGCATGGATGAACGGATTCCCGATCTGGTGCTGTTGGATATCGAGATGCCGCGCATGGATGGCTACGAACTGGCGATGCGGATGAAGGCCGACCCTCGGCTGCGCGCGTTGCCGATCATGATGATCACCTCCCGCAGCGGCGACAAACACCGCGAGCGTGCGCTGGAGATTGGCGTCGATCGCTACCTCGGCAAGCCGTATCAGGAGACGGAGCTCCTGCGGCATGTCCAGGCCTTGCTGGGACTGGAGCCCGACGATGCGTGACCCTGCCTTGCGTGTGGTGGTGCTGGCCCGGCCCGGCCCGGTCTGCGACCGGCTTGCGGCGGCTGTGGTGGAGGCCGGCGCGGACGCGGCCGTACAGATCGACCCGCTGAGGGCGGACGCCGAGCAAGTGGACGCGCTCGCCCCGGCCGCGATCGTGGTCGCGCTGGAGCCGGTGATCGCCGACGCGATCGAGGCCCTGGCGCCGGTGTTGGCACGGCCCGGACGCATGGTCGTGTTCGAGGACGCCGACCGGGTACTCGAGCGCAGTGGCGACGCCGCCGCGCATTGGGTGCGGCAGCTGGGCGCCAAGCTGCGGCTGCGCGAGGACCGAGGGTCCGATGCCGATGCCGCGCAGATGGGCGATGCGGCGAATGCGTCGTCCGGCAATGCGGCCTACGCCTTCGATCCGGTCGCAGCCGAGTACGACGACCCGCCGCATGCGCCCTTCGAGCTCGATTTCGATTTCGACGGCAGTGACGATCGTGCCGACGCAGCGCCGATGCCCCCTGCCACTGCGGACAGCGCCCCGGCGGCCGCAGCCGCCGACGCGGCCGAGCGCGACCAGGACCACGACGTTCTGGGCGTGCCATCGGCGGACATCGACCTGCTGCCGTCGTTCCGTGGGCTTGCCGACAAGTCCGGACCGCCACCGCCGATACCGCCTGCGCACGATCTGGCCGATCTCGAGCAACGGATCGCCGGCCTGGCGCTGGCCGACGCCGACAGCTATGGCCATGGTCCGGAGCGTGGGCTGGTCCTGATGGACGGCGGGCTCGGCAGTCCGGATGCGGTGCGGCAACTGTTGGGTGCGCTGCCCGAAGACTTCCCGCGGCCGATCCTGGTGCGGCTGCACCTGGAGAGCGGACGCTACGACCAACTGGTTCGGCAGATGGTGCGCGTGGCCGCGATGCCGGTGCACCTGGCCGAACCCGGCATGGCGATCGCGCCGGGCACGGTGTACGTGCTGCCGCCGGATCTGCTGCCGCAGCGCATAGGTGGGCACATGCGCTTCGCCGCCGGCGGCGATCCCGCGGCGATCACGCAAGCCATGCCGGCCGCCGACAGCGCGTGGCTGCTGCTCAGCGGGGCCGATCCCGCGCTCGTGCCGCTGGCCACGGCGCCCGCCTGGCAGGGCGCGCTGGTCGTCGGGCAGGACGGCGCGGGGTGCTACGACCCCACCGCTGCCCAGGCGTTGAATGCGCGCGGCCATCAGACCGGGACCCCGCCGACGCTCGCCGCCTGGGTGATCGAACGCTGGATGCCCGGCGCCGGCGCGCCCCAGCACGAGGGCTGGTCGCTGTGAGCACGACGGCCGAGATCCGGTGCGTGCTGATCCGGACCGGGGCGACGCAACTGCTGCTGCCCAACGCGACGATCTCCGAGGTGCTGTCGTACTCGGTGCCCGATCCCATCCCCGGCGCGCCGGCGTGGCTGCCTGGGCGGCTGCGCTGGCGCGGCTGGCGGTTGCCGCTGGTCGCCTTCGCGACGCTGTCGGGCCAGGGCGACGACACGGCCGGGCTTGGCAACAAGGTGGTCGTGCTCAAGGCGCTCGGCGGCGATCCGCACCTGCCGTATCTCGCACTCTCGACCCAAGGCTTCCCGCGCCTGGTCACGGTCTCGGCCGCGCAATTGCGCCAACCCGATGGCGCGCACGACACCGCGCCGTTGCCGTTCGCGATTCGTGCCCATGTGCGCCTGGGCGAGGAGGTCGCGCAGATCCCGGACCTGGATGCGCTCGAGCGCGCAGTGCGCGAGGTCGTGGGCTAGGGCAGGCCGGTCCCGGGCCGGCAGCCCCGGCCTGGGGTCATCCCAGGTCGCCGAACCGCGCCTGCAGCGCGGCGATCGCGGCCATGCCGGCGGTCTCGGTGCGCAGGATCCGGGGGCCCAGGCGCAGCCCACCGAAACCGGCGGCGACGAGCGCGGCGCGGTCGTTGGCCGACCAGCCGCCCTCCGGGCCGATCGCGAGCACCAGCTCGCCCGTCGGCGCGGGCATCGTCGCAAGGCCCGCGGTCGCTTCGGGATCGAGCAGCCAGCGGCCGGTGCCGGGCGACAGCGCGGCCAGTGCCGCGGCCAGCGATTGCGGCGCGGCGACCTCGGGCACGTGCGCGCGCCAGCTCTGCTCGCAGGCCGAGACCACGACGCTGCGCCAGTGCGCGTGCCGCTTGCCGGCGCGCTCGGCGTCGAGCCGGACCTCGCTGCGTTCGCTCGAGACCGGCACGATCGCGGCCACGCCCAGTTCGGTGGCCTTCTGCAGGATCCAGTCCATTTTCTCGCCGCGGGCGATGCCCTGCAGCATCACGATACGCAGCGGCGACTCGAGCGCGACGGGGCGGCCGGCGCCGATCCGCGCGGCCGCGCCGCGCTTGTCGGCTCGGGTCAGTTCTGCCTCGTGGTCGCACCCGTCGCCGTTGAACAACACGCAGCGCTCGCCCTCGCGCAGGCGCAGCACGCGGACCAGGTGCGCGGCGGCGTCCTCGGGCAGTGCGATCGTCTCGCCCTCGCGCAACGGCAGGTCGACGAAGGCCCGAATCACGCGCACGACGTCGCCACCTCGATCGCCTCGGCGGTGACCTGCGCGAGCAGTTGCAACTGGTCTTCGTCGATGCAGTAGGGCGGCATCCAGTACAGGATGTCACCCAGCGGGCGCAGCAGCACGCCGCGCTTGACCGCATGGCGGTAGGCGCGCAGGCCGACGCGCAGCGCCGGGTCGAACGGCGTCGCGCGGTCGCCGTCGCGCGTGAGTTCGAACGCGACGACCATGCCGGTCTGGCGGGTGTCGGCGACATGCCGGTGTGCGCCGACCTGCGCGGCCAGCGCGGCCATGCGCGTGGCGGTGTGTCGGTTGCGCGCCAGCGTGTCGTCGGCAGTGAAGATGTCGAGCGAGGCCAGGGCCGCGGCGCAGGCCAGCGGATTGCCGGTGTAGCTGTGCGAGTGCAGGAACGCGCGCTCGCGCGAGGCGTCGAGGAAACCGTCGTACAGCGCCTGGGTCGTGAGCACCGTCGACAGCGGCAGAAAACCGCCGGTCAGCCCCTTCGACAGGCATAGCAGGTCGGGCTGGATGCCGGCGGGCGTGCCGGCGTTGCCCGGCGCCTGCTCGCAGGCGAACAAGGTGCCGGTGCGCCCGAAGCCGACCGCGATCTCGTCGGCGATCAGGAAGATGCCGTGCACGTCGCACAGCTCGCGCACGCGCCGCAGATACACCGGGTCGTGCATGCGCATGCCACCGGCGCATTGGATCAGCGGCTCCAGAATCAGCGCGCAGATCTCACCGGCGTGCGCATCGAGCAGGCGCGCCAGCGCATCGGCCGCGTCCTCGGCGTGCGCGGCGGCGCTCTGGCCCGCGCGCGCCTCGAAGGCGTCGGGCGAGGGCGCGAACAGCGACTCGCACAGCAGCGGGGCATAGACCCGGCGATACAAGGGAATGTCGCCGACCGCGAGCGCGCCGAGGGTCTCGCCGTGGTAGCCGTTGCGCAGCGCGACGAACTTGGTCCGTCGCGGCGCGTCGCCGCGGTTGGCGAACCACTGGAACGCCATCTTCAGCGCGACCTCGACGCCGGCCGAGCCGTTGTCGGCGTAGAACACCTTCGACAACGGCGCCCGTCCCGGCTCGCGCGGGGCCAGCGCCAGCAGCCGTTCGGCCAGTTCGATCGCCGACGGATGGGTGCAGCCGGCCAGGATCACCTGCTCGAGCGTGCGTGCCTGGCGCGCGATCGCCTCGGCGATGCGCGGCTCGGCATGTCCGTGCAGATTGGTCCACCAACTGCTGCCCGAGTCGAGGATGCGGCGGCCGCCGGCCTCGACCAGCCAGGCGCCTTCGCCGCGCACGATCGGCAGCAGCGGTTGCGTATCGGGGTGCTCGCGCATCTGCGTGCACGGGTGCCAGACCGCGGCGAGGTCGCGGGTCCGCCAGTCGTTGCCGTCGGCTAGAATGGCCGGATCGTGGATCTGTTCTGTCATCCCTCCATTATCGCCCCGCAGCGCCGGCGCCGTGCAGGCCGGAGCGTGCGCGCGTGAGCCGACGGTTGCCGACGATCCATGGGATCACCGAACACGACGCCGGCCCGTACCGGATGGAGCAGCTCGATCTGGAGTTCTCCAACGGCGAGCGCCGACGCTATGAGCGCCTGCACGGGCGTGGCCATGGCGCGGTGATCGTCGTCCCGTTGATCGATGCGGAGACGGTGCTGCTGGTGCGCGAGTACGCCGCTGGCATGCATCGCTACGAGCTGGGTCTGGTCAAAGGCCGGATCGACGCCGGCGAGACCCCGATCCAGGCCGCCGACCGCGAGCTCAAGGAAGAGGCCGGCTACGGCGCCCGTCGTCTCGACGCGTTGCGCAGCCTGAGCCTGGCGCCGACCTACATGAGCCACCAGGCGACCCTGGTGCTCGCGCGCGATCTGTATCCCGAACGCTTGCCTGGCGACGAGCCCGAGGAACTGGACGTGGTGCCGTGGAAGCTCGATGCGCTGCACGAGCTGATCCTGCGCGAGGACTTCTCGGAAGGGCGCTCGATCGCCGCGCTGTTCATCGTCCGCGACTGGTTGCGCCATTACGGTGGCTGACGGCCGCGCGCCGGTCGAGCCTACGGTCGTCGAAGGCGCGATCGCGATCGCGCATCGCGCGGCCGAGGCGATCCTCGCGGTCTATGCGCACGCATTCGAAGTGGTCGCCAAGGCCGACGACAGCCCGGTGACCGCGGCCGACCTTGCCGCGCATCATGTCATCGTCGACGGCCTGCACCGGCTCACGCCCGACATCCCGGTGTTGTCGGAAGAAGCGGCCGATGCGGTGCCGGTGACCGAGCGCCGCGTTTGGCGGCGGATGTGGCTGGTCGACCCGCTCGACGGCACCCGGGATTTCGTCAAGCGCAATGGCGAGTTCAGCGTCAACCTGGCGCTGATCGACGACGGCGTCGCGATCCTGGGGGTGATCCAGGCCCCGGTCACCGGCGCGCTGTGGTACGGCATGCCGGGGGGCGGGGCGTTCCGCCGCGATGGCGGCGGCGAGACCGCGATCCATACGCGCCGGGCGGCGGGCGCGGCCGGTCCGCTGCGGGTCGCCGCCAGCCGCTCGCACCGCGATCCGCGCACCGCCGCAGTGCTGGCACGGATCGGCGACATCGAGCCGCGCCCGCTCGGCTCGTCGCTGAAGTTCTGCCGGCTCGCCGAAGGCGCCCTCGACGTCTACCCACGCTTCGGGCCGACCAGCGAGTGGGACACTGCCGCCGGTCAAGCGATCCTGGAGGCCGCCGGCGGCGTCGTGCTCGACCCCCGCGGCCGACCCTTCCGCTACAACCAGCGCCAGACCCTGCTCAACGGCGATTTCATCGCCATCGGCGATCCCGGCCTCCCCTGGCGCACATGGCTCTGACACTCAAACCGGGGTCAGAGTCGATTTTTCAGGTGCGATGGCCGTCAGCATCCTCAGCAAACCGACGCTGACCCTGTTTGGGAAAATCGACTCTGACCCCGGTCTTGCTTGTGAGGGAGGTGTGTGATGGCCGAAAACGACGACGGGATGGCGCGGTTGCTGGCGGTGATGGCGCGGTTGCGCGATCCGCAGGCCGGGTGTCCTTGGGATCTGCAGCAGGATTTCTCCACGATTGCGCCGTACACGATCGAGGAGGCCTACGAGGTCGCCGATGCGATCGACCGCGGCGACTTGCCGGGCCTGTGCGACGAGTTGGGAGACCTGTTGCTGCAGGTGGTCTTCCATGCGCGCCTGGCACAGGAGCAGGGGACATTCTCGTTCGACGACGTGGTCGCGGCGATCGTCGGCAAGCTGGTCCGGCGGCACCCGCACGTGTTCGCGGACATGCATGCCCCCGACGCTGGTGCGGTCGCGAGCAACTGGGAGGCGATCAAGCGCGCCGAACGGGCCGAGGCCGGCGAGACGGATGGGTCGGCGCTGGCGGGCATCGCCCGTGGCCTGCCGGAATGGCAGCGCGCGACCAAACTGCAGAACCGCGCGGCGCGGGTGGGGTTCGATTGGCCCGGACCGCAGCCTGTGCTCGCCAAGCTGCAGGAGGAACTCGGCGAAGTGCGCGCCGAGTTCGATGCGCTCGCCGCCGATCCCGATGATGCGGCCGCGCGCGACCGGCTGGAGGACGAACTGGGCGATCTGCTGTTCGTCGCCGCCAACCTGGCGCGTCACGCGAAGGTCGATGTCGGCAGCGCGCTGCGCCGGGCCAACCACAAGTTCGAACGCCGATTTCGTGCGATGGAGACGCTGGCCGAGGCCGACGGCACCGTGTTCGCCGAGTTGCCGCTCGCCGCGCAGGAGGCCTACTGGATGCGGGTCAAGCGCAGCGAGGGCCGGTCGGACACCGAAGACCTCGGCTGACGCCTCGCGCCCAGGCAGGCGCCCGACGCCTGTCGCGCTGCGGCAAAGATCCGCCGCCGTCACTTCACGTTGTTCCCGCCCCCCACTCCTCTCGGCCTATGAAGACCTTGCTGCTGTTCCTGCTCACCGCCGTGGCCGAGATCGTGGGCTGCTATCTGCCCTACCTATGGCTGCGCAAGGGCGGCAGCGCCTGGCTGCTGTTGCCTGCCGCACTGTCGCTGGCTCTGTTCGTCTGGCTGCTCAGTGTGCATCCGACCGCATCGGGACGTGTCTATGCGGCCTACGGCGGGGTCTATGTCGCGGTGGCCCTGGTCTGGCTGTGGCGGGTGGATGCGGTCGTGCCGACGCGCTGGGACCTGATCGGTGCGGCGCTATGCCTGGCAGGCATGGCGGTGATCATGCTCTCGCCGCGGCCAGCCTGAGCGGCGCGCGGCTGGGAACACCTAAGGCGCCAGCGGCACTGCGTTTTGGCTTACTCCAGGAAGATCAGCCACGCCGCAACGACGATCATCGCGAAGCCTGCCCCGCCCTCGATTGCGTTCCGCCTGGTCAGGGCAATGAGGCCGCGCGCGCGGCTGGGAACACTTGAGGCGCCAGCAGCACTGCGTTTGGGTCACTCCAGGAAGATCAGCCATGCTGCAACGACAATCATCGCGAAGCCCGCCCCGCCCTCGATTGCGTTCCGCCTGGTCAGGGCAATGAGGCCGCGCGCGCGGCTGGGATTACTGAGGCGCCAGCAGCACTGCGTTTGGGTCACTCCAGGAAGATCAGCCACGCTGCAACGACAATCATCGCGAAGCCCGCCCCGCCCTCGATTGCGTTCCGCCTGGTCAGGGCAATGAGGCCGCGCGCGCGGCTCGGAACACTTGAGGCGCCAGCGGCACTGCGTTTTGGCTTACTCCAGGAAGATCAGCCACGCCGCAACGACGATCATCGCGAAGCCTGCCCAATGGTTCCACTTCAACGGCTGCCCCAGGTACCAGGTCGAGAACCCCGCGAACACCAGCAGCGTGATGACCTCCTGCATGCCCTTGAGCTGCGGCGCCGAGTAGACCGCCGCGCCGATCCGGTTGGCCGGCACCATCAGCGTGTACTCGAAGAACGCGATGCCCCAGCTGACCACGATCACCATCAGCAGCGGCGCACTGCGGTACTTGAGATGGCCATACCAGGCGAAGGTCATGAAGATGTTGGACCCCAGCAGCAGGAGCACGGGGAGGAAGCGTTCGAAGCCGGGCATGTCGATGGCTCGGGCGAGGGAGCGCGAAGCGTAGCGCAGAGCCTGCCGGTCCGCTGGCACGTCACAATCTTCACGAACTGTGCACCCGGCGCGTGAGATTTTCACAAAGATTAATCACCGCACCAGCCACGGGAGCCAAGCAATGCGTGCAGGTCAGGAACCAGGGGGACTCGTTCTCATTGTCGAGGACAATCGCAACATTTCAGAGATGGTCGGCGAATATCTGGAAGGGCGCGGTTTCGAGGTCGACTACGCGGCCGACGGCCTGGACGGGTACCGACTGGCGACGGAGAACAGTTACGACGTGATCGTGCTCGACCTGATGTTGCCCCGGCTGGACGGCATCGAGGTCTGCAAGCGCCTGCGCGAGGATGCGCGCAAGTCGACCCCCGTGCTGATGCTCACCGCGCGCGACACGCTGGACGAGAAGCTGACCGGCTTGAGCTCGGGCGCCGACGACTACCTGACCAAGCCCTTCGCGATCCAGGAGCTCGAGGCCCGGCTGCGTGCGCTGATCCGCCGCGAGCGTCGCCAGGTGGGCTCGGAAGTGCTGAAGGTGGCCGACCTGGTACTCGATCCGGCCAGCATGCGCGCCACCCGCGGCGGCACCGAACTCCAGCTCTCGCCGATCGGCATGAAGCTGTTGACGATCCTGATGCGCGAATCGCCGCGCGTGGTCAACCGCCAGGAGATCGAGCGCGAGATCTGGGGCAACAGCCTGCCCGACTCCGACACCCTGCGCAGTCACCTGTACAACCTGCGCAAGATCATCGACAAGCCCTACGACAAGCAGCTGCTGCACACCGTGCAGAGCGCCGGCTACCGGATCGCCGACATCGAACAATCGCCGGCCTGAGCCGGTACGCCAGGCGCTCGATCCGATGCCCCAGGGGCTCCCCAACCGTATCCGCGATGCGTTCACGTTCCAGGCGGTCATCGCCGGCATGACGCTGGTGGTCTGCATCCTGGCCGCGGCGCTGGTCGGCCGCGAGGTCGCAGCGCGGCATTGGCTGCGCGCCGAGGCCGACGCCTACTGGCGCGCGCGCACGACCGACGCGGCCCATCCACCGCCGTTCGGCGCCAACATGCAGGGCTACTTCGTCCCCCGCGGCGGCGGCGCCTGGGACAGCATCGTCAGCGGCGACCGCGCGGTTGCCAGCCTGCTCTGGTTCAAGGATGCGCCCGAGGGTTTCTCGCAGCGCCGCGACACCAGCGGGGTACTCTTGGTGGATCGGCGCGAGGCCGGGACGCTGTACCTGGCGGTATCGATGGGTCTGTTCGACCGCATGCTGGCCTTGGCTGCAGGCGGTCTGATCGTGTTGACGGTCGGCACGATCTTCATCGTGTCATGGCTGACCTACCGCACGTCCAAACGGATGGTGCTGCCGATCCACCAACTCGCCGTCGAGGTCGGCCGCTGGAATCCCGCCGGCGACGAGGACGGGATGCCACCGCCGCTGGAGTCGCGCGAACGTGGCGGCCGCGAGGCGCAGGCCCTGTCGAACGCGCTACACGGGCTGGGCGAGCGCATCGCCTCGTTCGTACGCCGCGAGCGCGAGTTCACCCGCGATGCCAGCCACGAGTTGCGCACCCCGCTGACGGTGATCCGTGTCGCCAGCGACATGATTGCCGCCGATCCGTCGACGCCGCCGCACCAGCAGCGCCCGCTGCTGCGCATCCGTCGCGCCAGCCAGGACATGGAGGCCGTCATTGACGCCTTGCTGGTGCTCGCGCGCGAGCGTGGGGTGATGCCGCAAAGCGAAGTGTTCGAGGTCGCCGCGGTGGTCGAGGAAGAGGTCGAGAAGGTCCGCCCGATGTTCGACGCCAAGCACCTGGGCTTGCGGGTCGATCTGCAGGCCAGCCCGCGACTCGATGCGCCGCCGCGCGTGCTCGGCGTGATGCTCGGCCATCTGCTGCGCAATGCCTGGGCATTCACCGAGAAAGGCGAGGTGGTGGTGGTGGTGGCCGAGGATCGCATCGTCGTGCGCGATACCGGCATCGGCATGACGCACGAAGTGCTGCAGCGGGTCTACGAGCCGTTCTATCGTGCCGATCCGTTCGGCCAGGCCGGCAAGGGAATCGGTCTGTCCATCGTACGCAGGCTGGGCACCCGCTTCGGCTGGCCGGTGAGCCTGGACAGCACGCCCGGCGAGGGCACCACGGTGACGATCAGGCTGACGCGCCCGGCCGGCTGAGCCCGTGCCCACCGGGTCTGCACGCGGCATGATGATCGGTGCGCACACCGGTCAACTGCGGCCGGCCTGGTGCGTTACCCCGTCATATCGCCCATCGAAGATGCCTGCATGTCGAGCCGTGCCAAGCCCAAGACCGTTTCCCGTCGCCGTGGTCCGGCGCGCATCGTGCCCCTCGTGGTGGGGATCGCGGTCGTCGCCGCGGGGTTGTGGTGGTGGACCGGCCGCAGCAGCGAGGGCGCGGACGCGGCCTACCGCACCACGCTGGTCGAGCGCGGCGACATCCGCGTCGCGATCTCGGCGACCGGCACCCTCAGCGCGACTTCGACGGTGACCGTCGGCAGCCAGATCTCGGGGCAGATCACCGACGTGCTGGTCGATTTCAACGACAAGGTCGTCAAGGACCAGATCATCGCGCGCATCGATCCGAGCAGCTACCAGGCGCAGATCGAGCAGGGCAGTGCGCAAATCGCCTCGGCACGGGCGTCGCTGGCGCAGGCGCAGGCGACGCTGCAGAACGCCGAGCTCGACTATCGACGCAAGGCCGATCTGGGCACCCAGCGACTGGTCGCGCAGAGCGATATCGACCTGGCCAAGGCCGCGCTGGACCAGGCGCGCGCGCAGGTCGCCTCGATGCAGGCGCAGATCCGCCAGCAGACAGCGGCGACGCAGACCACGCGGGTCAATCTGGATCGCACGGTGATCCGCTCCCCGGTGGACGGGGTGGTGCTGCTGCGCTCGATCGAGCCCGGGCAGACGGTGGCCGCGAGCATGACCGCGCCCGAGCTGTTCCAGATCGCCGAGGACCTGGCGAAGATGCGTATCGAGCTGTCGGTCGATGAATCCGACATCGGCCAGGTGCGCACGGGCCAGGCCGTCAACTTCACCGCCGACGCTTTTCCCGATCGCCAGTTCCGTGGCGTGGTCGAGCAGGTCCGGCTGTCGGCGACCACGACCAACAACGTGGTCACGTACCCGGTGGTGGTGACCGTCGACAACAGCGATGGCACGCTGCTGCCCGGGCTGACGGTCAACGCCGAGATCGAGGTCAGCAACCGCCGCAACGTGCTCAAGGTCGCCAGCGCGGCGACGCGGTACAAGCCGGCCGATGCGGCGCAGATCGCAATGGCGGCGCCGTCGGGCGCGCCGGGCGGTGGTCTGGTGCCCGACCTGGAGGCCGCAGCCGCGGACCTGGAATTGAATGCATCGCAGCAGGCCGCGTTCGATGCGGCGCTGGCCGCCATGCGCGCGCGCCAACAGGACCGCCCGCAGGCCGGGGGCCAGCGCGCGCCGGCGGGCGCGCGCGGCCCGGCAGCGGGTGGCCCCGGTGGCGGACCGGGCGGTGGCGCGCGCGCGCTCGATCCCCGTCTCCAGGCACAGATCCGGCAGCGCGTGACCGAGCGCGTCCAGCAGGATTTCGCCGAGTTTACAGCGCAGCTCGACGACACCCAGCGCGCGCAATGGCAGCGCACGCTGGCCTCGCTCGTGGGCGCGACGCGGACCACGCTCTATCGCCTGGTCGACGGGCAGCGCGAGGCGGTGCCGGTACGCATCGGCGCCAGCGACGGCAGCAGCGTCGAGATCTCCGGTCCGCTCGCCGAGGGCGATGCGATCGTCATCGGCGAACGCGCGCCGCGATGAGCACGTCCACGCCGGCGCCCGTCATCGAGACCCGCGCACTCAAGAAGATCTACGCCGAAGGCAGCGAGGCGGAGGTCGTGGCCTTGCGCGGCGTCGACCTGCGCATCCGGCGCGGCGAGTTCGTCGCGATCATGGGCCCGTCGGGGTCGGGCAAGTCGACACTGATGAATCTCATCGGCTGCCTCGACACGCCCAGCGATGGCGTCTACTTGTGCGATGGCATCGACGTCGCGACGCTCGACCGCGAGGCGCTGGCGGCCCTGCGCCGCGACACGATCGGGTTCGTCTTCCAGGGCTTCAACCTGCTGCCGAGAATGAGTGCGCTCGACAACGTGGCGATGCCACTGGGATACGCGCGCGTGCCGCCGGCCGAACGGCGGGCGCGGGCGCAGGCCGCGCTCGAGGCGGTCGGGCTGGGCGCGCGAACCGCGCACCGGCCCAGCGAGCTGTCCGGCGGCCAGCAGCAACGCGTCGCGATCGCGCGCGCGTTGATCAACCGGCCGCCGGTGCTGCTCGCCGACGAACCCACCGGCGCACTCGACACCCGCACCGGCGAGGAGATCCTCGCGCTGTTCAAGCAACTGCGCGACGATGGCCATACGGTGGTGCTGATCACCCACGACCCGGAGGTCGCCGCGCATGCCGACCGCACCTATGTGATGCGCGACGGCGAACTGCACGAAGAGCCGGGTTCCGGCGATCGCGGACCGGATGCCGGTTCCGATGCCGGGCTCTCGAGTCAGCGCCCGGGAGTGGGACCATGAACTTCCTCGACATCCTGCGCACGGCGATCTTCGCGCTGCGCGGCAACTGGATGCGCAGCGCGCTGACCTCGCTGGGCGTGATCATCGGTATCGCAGCGGTGATCGTCATGGTGTCGGTGGGGCAGGGCACCCAGGCCGAGATCGATCGCCAGTTGTCGGGCCTGGGCGCGCAGAAGCTCGACATCGGCCCCAGCGCCGGCCGTTCGCCGGGCGGTGCGCGCATGAGCGCATCGAGCTTCTTCACCCTCAACGAGGGCGATATCGACGCGATCCGCCAGGAGATTGCGGAGGTGCAGTACATCTCCGGTTCGTTGCGTGGCAGCAGCCAGGTGGTCTACGCCGAACGCAACTGGAACAGCAGCTGGCGCGGGGTCCAACCCGATTTCCTGGAGATCAACGGCTGGACGATCGCCAATGGCAGCGTGCTCGAGCCCCAGCACTTCACCGGCGCCGAGCGCGTGGTGCTGCTGGGCGAGACCGTCCGCCGGGAGCTGTTCGGCGAGGCCAGCGGCGTCGGCGAACAGGTGCGCATCGGCCGGACGATCTTCACCGTACTCGGCACGCTCGACAGCAAGGGGCTGAGCGGTTTCGGCAGCGATCAGGATGAGATCCTGATCGTGCCGCTGGACACCGCGCGACGGCGCCTGATGGGGGCGATGGGCCTGCCGGCCGGCGCGGTCATGGATGTGTCGCTGACCGTCGCCGATGCCGGCGACCTGGGCTATGTGCAGAGCGAGGTGGAGTCGCTGCTGCGTCAGCGCCATCGGATCGGACCGGGCGAGCCGGACGACTTCCAGGTGCGCAATGTCTCCCAGCTGGTCGCCACCCGCAACCAGACCACGCGCCAGATGTCGTGGCTGCTCGGCGCGGTCGCGACGATCTCGCTGATCGTCGGCGGCATCGGCATCATGAACATCATGTTGGTCTCGGTGACCGAGCGGATCCGCGAGATCGGCCTGCGCATGGCGGTCGGCGCCGGGCCGTCGGACATCCGCCGCCAGTTTCTCGCCGAGGCGATGCTGCTGTCGCTGGGCGGCGGTGTGCTGGGCATCGCGCTGGGCGTGATCGGTGCATTGCTGGTCGGGCACTACAACAGCGAGTTGCCGATCCAGCTCAATGGCAACGTGGTCGCGCTGGCGGCCGGGTTCTCGGTCGCGACCGGCCTGTTCTTCGGCTACTACCCGGCGCGCAAGGCGTCCGAACTCGATCCGATCGAGGCGCTGCGTCAGCAGTAGTGCGGCTGGGCGTCCTGCGCGCACGGGGTGAGGCTATGCTCCGGGCCATGCCTGCCTCGCGTTCCGATGCCACCAATGTCGAGCTGTCCGGAGCGCCGGCGATCGACGCCGCCCTGCTGCGTCGCTTGCGCGCGCAGGCGGCGCGCCTGAGTCGACGTGCGGCGGATGTCGACGATCTCGTGCAGGAGGTCCTGCTCGCCGCGATCCTGGCAGGCCGCACCGATGCGGCATGGCTGGCGGGCACCCTGCGCCGACAAGCGGCCCTGGCTGCGCGCGGTGCGGTGCGACGGCGCCGCCGCGAAGATGCGGTCGGCGAATGCCTGCATGCGCGCCAGGCCTGCGATGTGCCGGCCTTGCCGGCACTGCCGCCGATGCCGCCCGCGGCCCAGCGCGTGGCCCGGCTCGTCCTGCACGGGCTCGATGCCGCCGAGATCCGTTGGCTGCTCGGCATCTCGCCGCAGGCGTTCCGGCAGCGGTTGGTCTCGGTCCGCAAGTCCGTCGCCGCGGCGCCCGCAGAGGTCCGGGCGGCGCTGCGGGCGTTCGCCGCGGCCCCGGTGCCGCACCGCGCGCCGATGCCACGACCGATGGGGCCGGCCCGCCGCGTGCTGCAGAGTGCGGGGGTGGGCGGTGCGCTCGGGACGCATGATCCCAGTGGGCATCTGCTGTTGATCCGGCGCGGTGCTCACATTCCGGCCTCCGGCGGCAACGTATCGGCGTAACCCACCTTCAGGAACCGCCATGCTCGCAAATGCTCGACTCGAAACGCTTGTGTTCTTCGTCACCGACCTGCCGCGCAGTGCGGCCTTCTACCGCGACGTGCTCGGCCTGGCGCTCACGGTCGAGGACAGCCACGAGGGCCCGATGGCCACCGCCCAGGCCGGCAGCGTGACCCTCGTGTTGCTCGAACGTACTGTCCGGGTGGGCGAAACCCCGATCCCGGTGTTCTCGCTCGATGGTGGCATCGACGACTGCGCCGATGCGCTTGTCGCCCACGGCGTGGAGATCGTGACGCCCGTCAGCGAGGCACCCGACGGTGGCCTCACCCTCGACTTCCTCGATCCCGACGGTACCGTGTTGAGCCTGCATCAGCCCATGGGGGCTGCCCGCCGACGCTGATCGGTCGAGCCCAGGAGCGGCGCGCTGGCGCTGCAGGACGGCCTGCGGCGCTGCACGCAGGCCGATCGCCCGTTGCGGTGCCGCGGACATCGTGTCGCCGTGGCGATGCCGCCCACGGCCTGGCCGGGGCGTGCGATGAATAGGGCGAACCCTTTCGCTAGGGTCGATCCCAGATTGAGCGCACAGGCCGGGGCGGCGACAGTGCATACGTCCGCCCCAGTGCCCTGGGGCCTGCCAGACGTCCTTCCGGAGGCTAGCGATGACCGCGATCGGCAGCACCTCGTCCCATCACATCGCCTGGGGCGATACCCTCAGTGCACTGGCCGTCCGCTATGGCACCTCGGTCGATGCCCTGATGTCGGCCAACAGCCAGATCCGCGACCCCAACAAGATCTACGCCGGCGACACGCTCAACATCCCCGGTGCCGCAGGCGGCGCAGGCGGCAGCCAGGGGAACGGCGGCGTCGGCGGCACGGGCGCGGTCGGCGATACAGGGGCGGTCGGCGACACGGGGGCGGTCGATGCGCGCAACCCGGCCGCGATCGCCGAGCAGTTCATCGGCCGTAACGCAGGCGAACTCAAGTACAGCGACGAGCTCCCGATGCAGTCGTGGGTGCCCAACAACGTCAACTGTGCAAACTTCGTCTCGGCGGTGCTGCAGAAGGCCGGTGTCATCGACGCCGGGCAGGCCAGCGCCTCGGTCGATCAGTTGGCCAGCAACCTCAAGGGCGACGGTTGGCAGACGGTGTCGCTCGCAGATGCCCGGCCTGGCGACGTCGTATTGATGCAGAAGAACGGCCAGTCGCATGTGGTGCTGTTTGCTGGCTTCGAAGGCGGCAAGCCGCAGTTCATCGGCTCCAACAACGTCAACGCCGACGGCTCGCAGCGCATCAGCTGGGGCGGTGCCTCGGACAACTACGAGATCATCACCCCGCCGCGCTGAGGCGTCGTTGCGACGACCCGCACAAGGCCGGCAATTGCCGGCCTCCGTGTCTGTGTGGCATTCGTCCGTGTGCTCAGGGGCGCGCAGCGGCCCCCGGCGGTGCGCGCCCGCTCGCCGACGCTAAAACCCGAACAGCTGACGCGGGGCCGCGTGCGTTTCCGGCCACGTCAGCCAGGCCACATCAGACGGCCCGATCGCGTGGTCGAGCACCGTCCATCGGGGCGTAGGGGGATCCAGCTCCGTCGATGCGCCGTCGTCGGTCGGCGCCTCACGCGCGTCCTCATCGCCGCTGCTCTGTGCGGGCTGCGCGCGCAGCAAGGCCACATAGACATCGGACATGCCACCGGCCGCGGCACGCTCGGCGTAAGGCGTGCCGGCATAGTCCGGACGACCGCCCCCGGGCGCGCGCAGCGTGCCTTGCAGGAACGCCCAGTCGCCCAGCCGGTCCAGGCGCTCGACCTCGACGACCACGCGATCACCGAGCGCGCTGCGCAGTGGCGCGGTGGCGGCGTCGAGCAGCACGTCGTAGCCCGGCGCACCCGGGTGTTGCGGCGCAACGGTCGATTGTGCGAATGCGTGCGACATGGGAACTCCCAGGGTCAGCGCGGCCAGCAGGCCGGCGGCGAGGCGGTGGCGCATGGCCGTGCTCCGGGTCGATACCGGTCGCAGTCTGGTCCGACCCGCATTCGGGCCGGGTGAACGCCCGGTATCAACGGACCAGATAGGGGCCGATGATGTCGCGCCACAAGGCGTAGCCGGCAGCGTTCATATGCAGGCGATCTTCGATGAACAGGTCTTCGCGCGGCACCCCGTTCGCATCCAGCATCGGGGTGAAGACATCGATGTAGGCGACGTTGCGCTGGGTCGCGGACCAGGCGCGCAGTGCGTCGTTGGCCTGACGCTGGATGCCCAGCAGGTTCGCGCGCGACGGGCTGGGCTTGATGCCGAGCAGCGCGATCTGAGTGCCCGGCAGTTCGGCGTGGATGCGCCGGACGAAGGCCTGCGTGTCGGCCAGTACCTGTTGCGCCGAACGTCCGTCGGCGGTGTCGTTATCGCCGGCGTAGAGCACGATCTGCCGCGGCCGGTAGCGCAGCGCGATCTCATCGGCGTACCACAACGAGTCACGCACCTGCGAGCCGCCGAAGCCGCGGTTGAGCACCGGCACGTCGGGAAAGTCCGTCGCCAGCGTGTCCCAGAAGCGCACCGATGAGCTGCCGGTGAACACCACCGGCCGTTCCGGTGGCGGCGCTGCGGCATCCTGGGCGGCGAACCGAGCCATGTCGGCCGCCCATTCGGGTGACGACACCGGATCCAGGCCTGCGGTGAAACTGCGCGAGCTGGCGCAGCCGGCCAGCAGCACCGCCACGAGCGACAGGACGGCGGCGGCGCGGAGACGGGCGAAAAACAGTGCGTACATCGGGACAGGACCGGGTTCGAACGAGCCGCCAGTCAAACAGCCCCTGTCGCGCGATGCAAACCGCGGCCGGCCCGGGGCCAGGGATGTGGCAGAATCGCCCGGTCGCGACTGTCCCTCCCGATCCGGTCTGTCATGCTTTCGACCCCTCCGCGGCCTGTGCTCCGCGTCCTGCCGGTGCGCATCCGGCGTTCGGCGACGGCTCGCCGGGCGCGGGCGTGAGCGATGGCCGACGACACCGGACATTGGCCGCGCGGGCCGGCACGCATGCTCAAGGCCACGGTGTGGTCCTGCCAGGGCCTGCGTGCGGCCTGGCTGCACGAGTCGTCATTCCGGCTCGAGGTCTGTGTGCTGGCGGTCCTCACGCCGCTGGCCCTGTGGCTGGGCGACACCGGCGTGGAACGGGCGCTGCTGCTCGGCAGCTGCCTGCTGGTGCTGGCGATGGAGTTGTTGAATTCGGCGATCGAGGCGGTGATCGAGCGCTACGGCGCCGAGCACCACGAGCTTGCCGGACGGGCCAAGGACATGGGATCGGCCGCGGTGTTCGTGACGATGATCAATGTGGTGGCGGTATGGACGCTGATCCTGCTGCCGCGCTGGCTGTAGACGCCGCCGCGAGCCCCGCGGTGGCTGGACCCCAAACGAGGATGCCCTCCCCATGATGGAACTGCTGACCGACCCCCAGGTCTGGATCCTGCTGATCACGCTCAGTGCGATCGAGATCGTGCTGGGCATCGACAACCTGGTCTTCATCTCGATCGCCGTCGGCAAGCTGCCCGTCGAGAAGCGCGAGTTCGCGCGCAAGTTCGGTATCGCCGTGGCCTGCATCACGCGCATCGGCCTGCTGTTGACGCTGGCCTGGCTGGCGCGGCTGACCGATCCGCTGTTCGAGTTGTTCGGTCGTGGCATCTCGGTGCGCGATCTGATCCTGATCCTCGGCGGCTTGTTCCTGATCGTGAAGGGCGCGATGGAGATCCGCGAGCAGCTCAAGGGCGAGGATCCCGAAGCCCACGGCAGCATCGGCAAGGCGACTGCGTCGTTCGGTGCGGTGATCGCGCAGATCGCGGTCATCGACATCGTGTTCTCGCTCGACTCGGTGATCGCCGCGGTCGGCATGGCCGGCGAGTACGTGCCGGTGATGGTCTGCGCGATCCTGCTGGCGGTGACGGTGATGCTGCTCGCGGCGCAGCCGCTGGGCAAGTTCATCGACGCCAACCCGACGGTGAAAATGCTGGCGCTGGCGTTCATCGTGCTGATCGGTGTCTACCTGCTGCTCGACGGGTTCGGCCTGCACATTCCCAAGGGGTACATCTACGGCTCGATGGGATTCTCGGCGTTCGTCGAAATGCTCAACCTGTGGGCCAAGCGCAACGCGATGCGCAATCGCGGCGAGGTGACGCCGCCGGTCGACGCGCCCACGCATCCGCTGCCGCGCTGATCCGATGATCATCCTTCACCAGATCGATCCGATCGCGCTGCAACTGCCGCAGATCGGCCCGTTCCATCCGTCGGTCCACTGGTACGGCGTCATGTACCTGCTGGGCTTCGGTATGGCCTGGTGGCTGGGGCGGCTGCGCATCCGCGCCGGCCGCCTGCCCGGCGTCGATGTCGAGCGCTTCGGCGACCTGCTGTTCAACGGCATCCTCGGCGTGATCCTGGGTGGCCGCATCGGCTACGTGCTGTTCTACACGCCGGGCGAGCTGATGGCCGACCCGTTGATGCTGTTCAAGGTCTGGGACGGCGGCATGAGTTTCCACGGCGGCCTACTCGGCGTGCTGGTGGCGGCCTGGTGGTGGGCGCGGCGCCAGCGCCTGCACTTCTTCGACGTGATGGACTTCGTGGCGCCGCTGGTGCCGCCGGGCCTGGGCTTCGGCCGGCTGGGCAACTACATCGGCGCAGAGCTGTGGGGCAAGTACACCCAGGCCGGCTGGGGCGTGGTGTTTCCGACCGATCCGGCCTTCGCGGGTTGGTCGGCCGAGCGCCTGCAGGCCGAGTTTGCGACCGGTGCGCTGGATCAGTTCGCACGCCACCCCTCGCAGCTCTACCAGGCGTGCCTGGAGGGGCTGGCGATGTTCGTCATCCTGTGGGTGTTCTCGCGCAAGCCGCGTGCGCGCTACGCGGTCTCGGGGATGTTCGCGTTGCTCTACGGCGTGTTCCGGATCCTGGTCGAGTTCGTGCGCGTGCCCGATGCGAACATCGGCTACCTGGCGTTCGGCTGGGTCACCCAGGGCCAATTGCTGTCGCTGCCGCTGGTCGCGCTGGGCCTGTTCCTGCTGTGGCGCTCGCGCAGCGCGCCAGTGCTGCAGCCGGCCGTGCCCGTGCAGGCGGGCTGAGCATGCGCCAGTACCTGGATCTGCTGCGCCACGTGCTTGAGCACGGCAGCGACAAGGCCGACCGCACCGGCACCGGTACGCGCAGCGTATTCGGCTGGCAGATGCGCTTCGATCTGGCCGATGGCTTTCCGCTGGTCACGACCAAGAAGCTGCACCTGCGCTCGATCGTCCATGAGCTGCTGTGGTTCCTGAAAGGCGAGACCAACATCGGCTACCTGAAGGCCCACAAGGTCGGCATCTGGGACGAGTGGGCCGACGCCGACGGCGAACTGGGACCGGTCTACGGCAAGCAGTGGCGCCGCTGGACCGGCAGCGACGGCCGCGAGATCGACCAGATCCGCTGGGTCGTCGATGAGATCGTACGCAATCCCGACTCGCGCCGGCTGATCGTCAGTGCCTGGAACGTCGCCGACCTGCCGCAGATGGCGCTGATGCCCTGCCACACGATGTTCCAGTTCTACGTGGTCGACGGCCGCCTGAGCTGCCAGCTCTACCAGCGCAGCGGCGATATCTTCCTCGGCGTGCCGTTCAACATCGCCAGCTATGCGCTGCTCACGCACATGGTCGCGCAGGCGACCGGGCTGGGCGTGGGCGATTTCGTGCACACGCTCGGCGACGCGCACCTGTACGCCAACCACTTCGAGCAGGCGCGCGAGCAGCTCACGCGCATGCCGCGCCCGCTGCCGCGGCTGCGCTTGAACCCGGCGGTGAGCGATCTGTTCGCGTTCGGCTACGACGACATCGCTTTCGACGGTTACGACCCGTTGCCGGCGATCAAGGCGCCGGTCGCGGTATGACCGAGCGGCAGTCGGCCGTGTCCGGCATGGCGGCCGAACGCGACACGCCGCGAATCGTGTTGATCGCCGCGCTCGATCGCAATCGCGCGATCGGCGGCGGCAATGCGCTGCTGTGGCATCTGCCCGACGACCTGAAGCGCTTCAAGGCGTTGACGCTGGGCCAGCCGGTGCTGATGGGGCGACGCACCGCCGAGTCGATCGGCCGCGCGCTGCCCGGTCGCCGCAATCTGGTGCTCACGCGTTCGGGCCGTGCGCCGTTCGACGGCATGGAGGCGGTCGCGTCGCTCGATGCGGCGCTCGCGCTGGCCGCAGGCGACGGCGCCCAGGCGCTGTGCGTGATCGGCGGCGGCGAGGTCTACGCGCTGGCGTTGGCGCGCGCCACGCACCTGTCGCTGACCTGCGTCGATGCCGAGGTCGACGGCGCCGATGCCTGGTTTCCGGCGTTCGATGCCGCCGACTGGATCCAGACCGCGCGGCAGGAGCACGCCGCCGACACGCGCCACGCGCACGCCTTCGCATTCGTCGACTACCGCCGCGCCTGAGCGTCCGGCACCGGCGCGACCGCCGGTCGGTAGTGACCGATGATGCGCCAGCGCAGCAACACGTTTTCCTCGCGCGTGCCGCGGGCGATGTTGTGCAGCACCAGGGGCGTGCCGTCGCCGGCCTTGCGGTCGGACACGATGCCGATGTGCAGCAGGCCGCTGTCCAGGCGCCAGGCGACGATGTCGCCCGCTCGGTAATCGCCGCGGGCTTGCACGACGGGCCGCGACCAGCCCTGGCGCGCGAACCAGGTCGTCTGGTTGGGGACGCGTCGATGGTCGATGTGCGGGTCGGCGGCCAGGTGCCGCCACTGGCGCGGGTAGGCCTGCGGATGGGCGCGCTTGTCCTGATGGATGCGCTGCTGCAGATCGATGCCCTGCGTGCGCAGCGCGCGCACCACGACATCGGTGCAGACGCCGCGGTCGGCCGGCACGTCGCCGCCGGGATAGTCCAGGCGCACGTAGGCCGGGTCGTAGCGGACGGTGACGCCGACCTGACGCCGGGCCGCGTCCGTCAGCGGATGCGCGAAGGCCGCCGCCGACAGCAACAGTCCGGCCAGTGCGAGCGCCGCCAGTGCGGCGTGCGGGCCCGGACGCCGCCTCATCTCACCGGTGGCGGCACGTCGCGTCCGGGCACCTGCACGATGCGCAGCGTCTCGGCATCGAGCTGCAGTGCGGTCAGCTTGCCGCCCCACACCGCGCCGGTGTCGAGCGCGTGGATGCCGTGGCCGATGAACAGGCCCAGCGTCGACCAGTGACCGCAGACGATCTTCAGGTCGCGCTCGGCACGCCCCGGGACCTCGTACCAGGGATAGAGTCCCGGTTGCTGGGTGCCGGGCGCGCCCTTCTCTTCGAATGCGATGCGGCCCTTGGGCGCGCAATAGCGCATTCGGGTGAAGATGTTGATGATCGCGCGATCGCGATCAGGCCCGGTCAGGTTCGGCGACCACGCCGGGCGATCGCCGTACATGTTGCGCAGCAGCTTGCGATAGCCGGGGCTGCGCAGCTTGCGTTCGATCTCGGCGGCGTGCTTCTCGGCCAGTTGGGTGGTCCAGCGCGGCGCAAGACCGGCGTGCAGCATCATCCAGCCCAGCGCGCGGTCCACGTGCAGCAGCGGACAGGCGCGCAGCCAGTCGAGCAGCACGTCGCGGTCGTGCGCGAACAGCACACCGCGCAGATCGGGATTGACCTTGCGCTGGTCCTCTTCGCGACGCTCGGCGATCGCCAGCAGCGACAGGTCGTGGTTGCCCAGCACGCTGACGACGTTCTCGCGCAGCGAGTGCACCAGCCGCAGCGTCTCGACCGATTCGCCGCCGCGATTGACCAGGTCGCCGCAGAACCACAGCCGGTCGACGGCCGGATCGAAGCGGATCGCCTCGAGCAATCGCGCGGTCGCACCGTAGCAACCCTGCAGGTCGCCGATCGCCCAGATCGCCATCAGTGCAGGGTACGCGGGACCGACAGCGTGAACGGCGGGATCGGGGCGTCGAAGTGCGCGCCGTCGTCGCCGACCATGTCGTAGCTGCCCTCCATCGTCCCGACCGCCGTCGACAGCACTGCGCCGGAGGTGTAGGTGAAGGCCTCGCCCGGCTCGAGCCGCGGCTGTTCGCCGACGACACCGTCGCCATGCACTTCCTCGACGCGGCCATTGGCGTCGGTGATGATCCAGTGGCGCGAGACGAGCTGGGCCGGCAACCGGCCGACATTGCGGATACGGATGGTGTAGGCGAAAACGTAGCGATCGTCGTCGGGGGTCGATTCCTCGTCGAGGAAGCGCGTCGCGATCTGGATTTCGAGGGTGTAGTCGGCAGTCTCGTCCATGGCGCGCTCAGTGTAGCGGGCGGCAATGAATGCTTCGACTATGTCGTGGCCGTATGGTTGGCCAGGCGCACGAAATCGGCGACCGACAACTGCTCGGCGCGCTGCTGGGGGTCGATGCCGGCCGCGATGATCGCCTCGGCCTCCATCGTGCCGCCCAGCGCATTGCGCAGCGTCTTGCGGCGCTGGCCGAAGGCCGCGCGGACGATGTTGGCAAAACGCATGGGATCGTCGATGCCGATGCGTTCGGGCGCGCGCGGGACCAGTCGCACGACCGCCGAATCGACTTTCGGCGGCGGCCGGAACGCGCCCGGGCCGACCACGAACAATGCAGTGACATCGCAGTAGGCCTGCAGCATCACGCTCAGTCGCCCATAGACCTTGCTGCCCGGCCCGGCGGCCATGCGCTCGACCACTTCCTTCTGCAGCATGAAGTGCATGTCGACGATCGCGGCGGCATGCGCCAGGGCGTGGAACAGGATCGGCGAGGACAGGTTGTAGGGCAGGTTGCCGACCAGCCGGATCGGCGTGCCGTCCGCGAGGGCGGTCAGGTCGACGTCGAGCACGTTGGCATGGACCAGGGTCAACGCGCCATGCGCAGCCGCCTGCGCAGTCAGCGGCGCCAACAGGTCACGGTCGAACTCGATCGCCGTCAGGCTGCCATGGCGGTCGAGCAGCGGGAACGTCATCGCGCCCTGGCCGGGCCCAATCTCGACCAGGCGCTCGCCGGGCTTGGGGTCGATCGCCAGCACGATCTTGTCGACGACCCCGCGCTCGTGCAGGAAGTTCTGGCCGAGCGATTTCTTCGGCGGTTCGGTGAAGCTGCCGGAGGCGGCGGAGGATCGGATCATGGGACGGGTCGCAAAAAAAGAAGGGAGCTCACAGCAGCCGGGTGCCGGGCGCGATGTCGCCATCGGGAACGCACAGCCGGACCTTGCCTTCGGCGTCATGGAAACCGGTGATCAGGCACTCCGACATCAGCGGCCCGATCTGCTTGGGCGGGAAGTTCACCACGCCCACGACCAGCCGGCCGACCAATGTTTGCGGCGCATAGTGGTCGGTGATCTGCGCGCTGGACTTGCGCACGCCGATCTCCGGGCCGAAGTCGACCTGCAGCACATAGGCCGGGCGCCGCGCCTTGGGGAACACCTCGGCAGACACCACGCGGCCCACACGCAGGTCCACGCGCAGGAAATCGTCCCAGCCGATCGGCGTGCCCGCGGTCATGCCGCGGCCCTGCGGTGGCGGGCGAGCGCCGCGCACTGGTCGATCGCGCAGAACAGGCTCGACGGGTCGGCGCGGCCGCTGCCGGCGAGTTCGAGTGCCGTCCCGTGGTCCACCGCGACCCGGGGATAGGGCAGGCCCAGGGTCAGATTGACCGCCGATTCGAAGCCGTTGTGCTTGAGCACTGGCAGGCCCTGATCGTGGTACATCGCCAGCACCGCGTCGACATCGGCCAGACGCATGGGCAGGAAGGCGGTATCGGCCGGCAGTGGGCCGTCGAGGGCGAGGCCTTCGGCACGCAGGCGCGCCAGCAGGGGGGCGATGATGTCGCGCTCCTCCAAGCCCAGATGGCCGTCCTCGCCGGCATGGGGATTGAGGCCGAGGACTGCGATCCGCGGTGCCTGCAGCCCGAAGTCGCGACGCAACGCAGCATCGAGGATGCGCAACACGCGCTCGAGCGTGGGCGCGGTGATGGCATCGGGGACGGCGCGCAGTGGCAGGTGGGTGGTCGCCAGCGCCACGCGCAGTTGCGGATTGGCGAGCATCATCACCACATCGCAGCCGGCGTCGTCGGCCAGCAGTTCGGTCGTGCCGGTGTAGGGCACGCCGCCGGCATTGATCGCCGCCTTGTGCACCGGGCCGGTCACCAGGCCGTCGAAGCGGCCTTCGCGGCAGCCGGCCGCAGCATGCAGCAGGGCATCGACGATGCTGCGTGCATTGCGCGGATCGGGCGTGCCGAAGGCGGGGACGTGCGCATGCGGGAATTCGATCAGGCGCAACGTGCCCGGGGGGACCTGTGGGGCCTGGGCATCGGCGAAAGCGATCGGCAGCGCGATCGCATCGGCGGCTCGGCGCAAGGCCTCACGATCGCCGATCGCGACCAGGTCGGCCCCGCAAGCGCGCCAGGCGGCGCGCACGCACAGCTCCGGGCCGACGCCGGCCGGCTCGCCCGGCACCAGCGCCAGCCTGGGCCGGGTCATCGCTCAGCCGCCGCCGCCGATCTCAGGATCGGGATTGGGGCCGATGCGGACGCTGACGTAGGCCTCACCGCGCATCTCGCGCACGTAGCGGTCCCACTCGTCCTCGAGCTTGCGTTGGCCGATGGCCTCGCGCGCCTGTGCGCGCCGGTTGTTGTCGTTGCCGGCCGACTGGCGGCTGGCCATGCGCTGGACGATATGCCAGCCAGCCTGCGTGCGGAAGGGCTGGGAGACATCGCCGTCGCCGAGCGCGGCGACCTGGCCGCCGAAGTCCGGGCCGAACTCGTCCTGGGTGAACCAGCCCAGGTCGCCGCCGTTGGCCTTGGTGGCATTGTCCTCGGAGCTGTCGCGGGCGATCTGCGCGAAATCGGCGCCGCCCACGATGCGCGCGCGCAGCGAGTCGGCGCGCGCCTTGGCGGCGCTGTCGTCCTCGCCCTGAGCGCGGATCAGGATGTGGCGGGCCTGGTACTCGGTGACCGTGCCGGCGCCGCCACTCTGGCTCGCGTCGCGCACGTCCACCAGCTGCAGCAGCTGGAAGCCGCTGGGGCCACGGATCGGGCCGATGACCTGGCCGGGCTGCAGCGACGTGACCGAGGTCGCGAACGCCGCCGGGATCTCGTCGGTCCGGCGCCAGCCCAGGTCGCCGCCTTCCAGCGCGTTCGGGCTGTCGGAGTAGCGCACCGCTGCGGCCGAGAACTCCATCTCGCCGCGGTCGATGAGGCCCTTGATGCCGTCGATCTTCTGCTGGCCGGTCTGGATCTGCTCGGGCGTGGCGCCCTCGGGCAGGGCGACGAGGATGTGCGCCAGGCGGTACTGGGCGCCGGTGGCCTGCGCCGACAGGGCGGCATCGACCTCGGCGTCGCTGACCGAGATGCGGGTCTGCGCGAAGCGCTGGCGCATGCGCTGGATCAGCAGCTCGTCGCGCAGCGAGGCGCGGAAGTCGTCGAACGACATGCCGTCGCCGGCCAGCTGGCGACGCAGCTGGTCCATCGAGAAGTTGTTCTGCTGCGCGATCGCGGCGATGGCCTGGTCGACTTCTTCGTCGCTGACGCGCACGCCCGTCTGCTGGGCGCGTGCGGTCTGCAGGCGCAGCGTGATCAAGCGCTCGAGCACCTGCCGCTCGAGGATCTCCTGCGGCGGCAACTGGTCCTGGCGGGTCGCGTACTGCGCGCGGATGTTGTTCACCGCGCGGTCGAGTTCGCTGGCGAGGATCACGTCCTCGTCGACGACCGCGGCGATGCGATCGAGCGGTTGCAGGGTCTGGGCATGCGCGGCGGCGGCGCACAGCACGATGGCGGCCGCGAGGGAACGGATCAGTGTCTTCATTGGCTCAGGCCGGGAGTGATGGAGTCATCGTCGTCGCTGTTGCGCAGTTCCGACGGCGGCACGAGATAGAGGTCGTCACGGTAATAGCCGAGAATAGCACGGCGCAGACGGCCTTCCGTGTCCGGTCCGGCCGACCCCAGGCCCTTGAGTTCGACTTCGAACATGATGGCGTTGTTCATCTCGCCCTGGCGGTTGCGCAGGTAGCGCCGGCCGACCACGCGGGTCGCCAGGCAGCAACTGTCCCACTGCACGCCGGCCACCGCTTCGAGCAGCTGGTTGTCGGCGAGCGAGTAGTAATAGCGCCCGACCAGGCTCCAGGTCGGGTTGATCGGATACAGGAACGACAGGTCGGCCTGCTCGATGAGGTTGCTGCGCCGGCGGTAGGCAAAGTTGACGATGCCGTCGTCGCCGATCAGATACCGGGTGCGGACACTGGCCAGGTCCTCGCGGCGGAGCTTGGGGTCCCACTGGTAGCCGGCGCTGATCGTCCAGCGGTCGTTGATCGCGTAGGTCGAGTCGGCGACCCAGGCCGAGCGCCCGCGCTCGATCTGGGTCTCGTTGCCGACCGTCACCCGCGAGTCGTCCAGGTACACGATCTGGCCCAGGCTCGCGCTGAGTTTCTCGCGGCCATCGGACTCGCGGATCAAGCGCGTGCTCACCGCCAGCGTCACCTGGTTGGCGTCGGCCTGGCGGTCGGCGCCCGAGTAGCGATTGTCGCGGAACAACTGGCCCCAGCCGAAGGTCAGCGGGCTGGTGTCGAACAACGGCAGTGCCGACTGGTCGCGATACGGCGAGTGCAGGTAGTAGAGCCGCGGCTCGAGGGTATGCAGGTAGTCCTCGCCACGGAACCGGGTGTTGCGGTCGAAGAACAGCCCCGCATCGAGCGATGCGATCGGCTGGCTGCGGCTGGGCGCGGTGTCGCGCAACTGGCCGAAGGCCGCCTGGTACTGGCCCTGCAGTGCGTCGGGGATCGGGACCCCGCCACCGATGCCCAGCGCGCCGCGCGCGCGCTGGTCGGCGATCGAGTCAGCCAGCTCCCGGTCCAGCCCGTAGGCGGTATGCCGCCAGGCGAGGGTGGGGCGCAGGAACCAGCTCGGGCCTTCGAGCGGCATCGAGATGTAGGGCTTGAGGTCGACCCGGCTGCCGCCGGGCTTGGTGACGTCGTCAACGTGCGAGAACCGGGTCGCGGTGGCGTTGACGCCGGCGGTGAACCAGCGGCCGTACGGCCGTTCCCAGCTGAAGTAGGCGTGCGGCAGGCGGTTGTAGGGCAGGATCGACTCGGGCAGCGTGTAGTCGGTCAGCATCTGGTAGTCGGCCAGCACGCCGGCGTTCCAGTAGCCTTGCGGGCCCGACCGGCCCTGGCCGAACACGCCGAGCTGGCTGACGCCGCTGATCGACGAGATGCCGTCGACGTTGTTGCTGGCGTCTTCCAGATACCGCGGGTCGCTCATCCAGGTCAGGTTCGCACGAGCCTGCCAGGTCGGATTGAGGTCGGCAGAGCCGCTGAAGCTCAAGAACCCGCGGTCGTCCTTGCGGCGGTTCTTGGCAATCGGCACCTGGGTCTGCTCGAGCTCGCGCTCGCGGCTGGCGAGCTTGTCGGACGGCAGATAGGCCACGTCGAGCACGCCGCGGGTGGCGTCGGTCATGAACCGGAACTCGGTGCCCAACTGCAGACCGCGTTTGCTCATCCAGCGCGGCTCGAGCGTCATGTCGTAGTTCGGCGCCAGGTTCAGGTAGATCGGCTGCGAGTAGTCGAAGCCGTTGCGGCTGGACTGCGAGATCCGTGGATAGAGCAGGCCGGAGATGCGGCGCTCGTCGATCGGGAAGCGGAACCACGGTACGTACAGCACCGGGACCTTGCCCACGCGCAGGGTCGCGTTGCGCGCGGTGCCCATGCCCAGGTCGGTGTTGACGTCGATCTGCTGGGCCTTGAGCTCCCACCAGCGGTCGCTGGGCGGGCAGGTCGAGTAGGTCGAGCCCAGCAGCGCCCCCTGCGCGCCCTCCATGCGGATGTGGTCGGCACCGCCGTTGCCCCGCCGGGCCGTGAGCTGGTAGCGCACGTTGTCCATGCGGTAGGCCTCGGACAAGGTGTCGCCCTGCAACGTGTCGGCGACCACGCGCATGCCTGCATCCTGGTAGCGGACGTTGCCGCTGGCAACGAACGTGCCGTCCTCCTCGGAGTAGTCGAGATCGTCGGTGCCCAGGAACTGGTCGCCGCGCCGCAGCGTCACATTGCCCGAGAAGCTGCTGCTCTCGCCGGTGACCCCTTCGAAAGCGTCGCCGTCGATGTCGGTCGGCTGACTTTCGCGGTCCTCGACCGAGCCCACCGGTGCCTGGGCGTCGGCGAAGGCCGGGACGGCATCCTCGACCGGGCACAGCGCCCAGTAGTTGGGGCGTGGCAGGTCGTCGGCCTGGGCCGTGAGCGACAGCGCGATGCAGAACGGAAGGGGCAGCAGGCGGAGGGCGGGGCGCACGGTCGATCCGTTCGGCCAAAACGGGCGCCAGCATGCCGCATCCCATGTGTAGCGGCAATGCAGCCCCTCGACCTTCCGTTCACGTCCGCAGGCGCGGCCCCGCTCAGCCTGCCAGTGCCTGAAGGTGGGCGACGGCGCACTCGCGCAGCGCTTGCAGGTCGTAGCCGCCTTCGAGCATCGACACCAGGCGCCCCTCGGCGTGGCGGTCGGCCAGTGCGACCAGTTCGCGGGTCAGCCAGGCGAAGTCCTCGGCCTCGAGCTCGAGTTGGGCCAGCGGATCGAGGCGATGGGCATCGAAGCCGGCCGACACCAGCACCAGTTGCGGGGCGAAGGCATCGATCTCGGGCAGGATCCGCTCCCGCCAGGCCTCGCAGAAACGGGCGCTGCCGGTGCCCGGCGCCAGTGGGATGTTGACGATGTTGCCGACCCCGCGCTCGCGGCGCAGGCCGGTATCGGGGAACAGCGGCAACTGGTGCGAGCTCAGATACTGCACCCGCGGCTCCTGCTCGAAGATCGCCTGGGTGCCGTTGCCGTGGTGCACGTCGAAATCGACGATCGACACCCGCATCAGCCCGTAGCGGTCCAGTGCGTGGGCCGCGGCGACGGCGATGTTGTTGAACAGGCAGAACCCCATCGCGATGTCGGCGGTGGCGTGGTGGCCGGGGGGGCGCACAGCGCAGAACGCCCGGCGCAGTTCGCCGTTGCAGACCAGATCGACCGCGGCGACACCGGCGCCCGCGGCATACAGCGCGGCCTGGGCCGAGCCGGGCGAGAGCACGGTGTCGGCGTCGAGTGGGATGCGGCCGGTCGGCTGCGATTCGAGCACCGTCTGCAGCAGGGTCTCGTCGTGCACCCGCAGCAGTTGCCCCCGGGTCGCGGCCGGGGCCTGGCGCAGATCGAGGTCGGGGAACGCGGCCCGCAGCGCCTCGATCACCGCGACCAGCCGCTGCGGTCGCTCGGCATGGTCGGGGCCGGTGTCGTGGTCCAGGCACGCGGCATGCGAGAACACCGGCACCTGCCGGTCGTCGCCGCCGAAGCCGATCGGGTGGTGCATGTCAGGCGTGCCGCCGGGGTTGCCACAGCACCTCGCCGTGGCCGTCGCCCCGGGCGAGCACCCGGGCCAGCACGAACAGCAGGTCAGACAGGCGGTTGAGATAGCGCAGTGCCTGCGGCCGGACCGTCTCCACGCGCGACAGCGCGACAGCCTCGCGCTCGGCGCGGCGCACGATGGTGCGCACGAGGTGGCAGCGCGCCGCGGCCTCGCCGCCGCCGGGCAGGATGAAGTCCCGCAATGGAGGCAGCGTGTCGTTGTAGCGGTCGAGCTGCGCTTCGAGTTCCGCGATGTCCGCGTCTTCGATCGCGGCGTGGCCGGGGATGCACAGTTCGCCGCCCAGGTCGAACAGCCGGTGCTGGAGCGCGGTCAGCAGCGTGCGCACGTCCTCGGGCAGCGGCGTGGCGAGCAGCAGGCCGAGGGCCGAATTCGCCTCGTCGACAGTGCCGTAGGCCGCCACCCGCAGCGCGTCCTTGCCGGTCCGGCTGCCGTCTCCCAGGCCGGTCGAGCCGTCGTCGCCGGTGCGGGTGTAGATCCTGGAGAGGCGATGGCCCATTGCGCTCAGTCGGCGCCGAGGGTGTGGGCCGCGGCCGGTCGCGGCAGAACGCGGGCCAGCAGCATGTGGGCCATGACGGCGGCGGCGACGTAAAGCGCGGTCGTCCACAGGTAGGCCGGCAGCCAGTCAGTGTAGTTCTTCCACCAGCCGGCCAGGGTCGGCGACGTGACGCTGTCGCTGATCCAGTAGAAGCTGCCCTGGGCCAACAGGTGGCAAAGCGCGACCGATACGATCAGCGCGGCTGCAAGCCTGGCCAGCGCGACGGATGCGCGTCTCCCGCGGTACCCGCCCAACCAGGCGCCGCCCATCCACAGCGCGAAATGGGCCGGGATCAGGCACCAGTAGGCCGGCGATACGCAGTAGTGCTGCCAGAACGACAGCCCCTGGGCGTGGATGACGAGGGCATCGATCGCCACGGCCAGGATCATCAGTGCCGGAAATGCCAGGCGCGTCCATGGCCGCAAATAGAGACCGCCGAGGAAGAACACCGCCCAGGAGGCATCGGGAACCGCCGCGAAGTGATGCACGCGGGTTGCGGCCATGAGCAAGGCCAGCGAGGCGAGGATCATGGCGCGGCGGGCGGTGGCGGACATGCTGCTGTTCCCGGCGGAGACGGACGTGACCGGCATTCTATCGGAGCGCCGGCAAGCCGGCGTGGCGCGGAGCACCGGGCCGAACGCTTATCATCGCGCCATGAACCATGCACATCAGGTCCTGATCGTCGGTGGCGGGCTGGTCGGTGCCAGTCTGGCGATCGCACTCGATCGCGCCGGCGTCGACACCGGGCTGGTCGAGGCGACGCCGCCCGAAGCGATGCCGGCGGTGTTCGACGAGCGCAATCTCAGCTTCGCCGAGGCCACGGTCAACGCGCTGACCGCGCTGGGCGTGCTGCAGAAACTGCAGATGCCGCCGGGCCCGATCCGCCGCATCCACGTCAGCCGCCAGGGCGACTTCGGCCGCCTGCGGCTGGACGCCGCCGACTACGGCCGCGACCAGTTCGGGCAGGTCGTCGTCGCCCGCGACTTCGGTCAGGCGCTGGAGGCGCGGCTGGGCGAACTGTCGCATCTGACCCGCTACCGGCCCGCGCGCTTCATCGGGCTGGAGCCGGAGGCCGATGGCCGTCGCATCGCGCGCATCGCGGGCAGCGACGGCGAGCAACGGATTGGTGCGGCGCTGGTTGTCGCCGCCGACGGCACGGCGTCCGCCGTCCGTGCGGCATTGGGCATCGACACCCAGGAACACGACTATCGCCAGGACCTGTTCGTCGCGCGGCTGCGCACGGCGCGGGCGCCGGACGGCAGCGCGTTCGAACGCCTGACCGACAGCGGCCCGACCGCGCTGCTGCCGCGTGGAGATCGCCACTACGGTCTGGTGCACGGCGTCGATCGCGACGCCGCCGACGCGGTCGCCGCACTCGACGAGGCCGCGTTCCTGGCCCGCGTGCAAACGGCGTTCGGCTGGCGTGCGGGTCGGTTCGAGACCGTCGGCCCGCGGAGCCGCTACCCGCTGCGCCGCGTCGTCGCCGAATGCACGGCCGCTGCACGCGCGGTGCTCGTCGGCAATGCGGCGCAGACCCTGCACCCGATCGGCGCGCAGGGGTTCAATCTCGGGCTGCGCGATGCACTGACGCTGGCCGAACTGGTCGCCGACGGCGACGATTCCGGTGCGCCTGCGCTGGTGGCGGCCTGGGCGGCGCGCCGCCATGAGGACCGCACGCGCACGCTGGCGTTCTCCGACGGCCTGGCGCGGCTGACCGCGAATCCGTCGCCGCTGCTGCGCCCACTGCGCAGCGCCGGATTGCTGACGCTCGATGCCGACCGCAGCCTGCAGGCGATGCTCGCCGGCGGCGCGATGGGCTACCGCGGCGACGTGCCGGCGCTGTGTCGCGGAGCCACGGCATGAGCCGGCGCGGCGTGCGCGATGTCGTGGTCGTCGGCGGTGGCGTGGTCGGTGCGGCCTGTGCGTTGGCGCTCGCTGGCCAGGACCTGGACGTGGTGCTGGTCGAGGCCCGGCCGCCGGCCGGCTGGACGCCGGCCGAGCCGGACCTGCGCGTGTATGCGTTCGCGCACGACAACGCGCGCTTGCTGGCGCAGGTCGGCGTCTGGGACGCGGTGCGCGCCGCACGCGCCCACCCCTATCGGCGCATGCGGGTCTGGGACGCCGGCGGCGGCAGCGAACTGGACTTCGACGCCGATGCGCTGGGCATGCGTGAGCTGGGCTGGATCGTCGAGCACGGCCTGCTGGTGGATCGGCTCTGGGCGCAGTTGGCCGCGGCCGGGGTCGAGGTGCGCAGCCCGGCGACGGTCGAGGCGCTGGAAACGGCCGCAGGTTCGGTCGCGCTGCGGCTGGCCGACGGCCGCCGGATCGAGGCGCGGCTGGCGATTGCGGCCGACGGCGCTGGCTCGGCGCTCCGCCGGCTGGCTGGAATCGGTGCGCAGGCCCACGACTACGGCCAGAGCGGCGTGGTGGGATATGTGCGCGGTGAGCGGCCGCACGAGGACACAGCCTGGCAGCGCTTTCTGCCGACCGGCCCGCTGGCGTTGCTGCCTTGCGGCGACGGCACCTGTTCGATCGTCTGGACGCTGCCGGCCGACGAGGCCGCGCGCGTGCGCAGCCTGGGCGACGTCGCGTTCGCCGACGCGCTGACGCGCGCCGCGGAAGGGCGCTTCGGGCACCTGACGCCGGTCTCGGCGCGGGCGGCCTTTCCGCTGCGCCGCCAACTGGTCGACAGCCAGCGCGCCGGGCGCGTGCTGGTGATCGGCGATGCCGCGCATGTGGTGCATCCGCTGGCCGGCCAGGGCGTGAACCTGGGGCTGCGCGATGTCGCAGGCCTGGCGGAGGCGGTGGCACAGGCCCGCCGCCGCGGTGCAGCCTGGGATGCGCCGCATCGACTGGCGCGCTGGGCGCGCACCCGGCGCAGCGACAACACCGTCGCGGCCTACGCATTCGAGGCCATCAACCGCGTCTATTCGACCGACGCGCTGGCACCGACGCTGCTGCGCAGCCACGCGCTGGGCATCGCGCAGGCGCTGCCGCCGCTGCGCAATCTGCTGTGGGCGCGCGCGGCCGGTCGCTGAGCCGACGCGGCGTCGCCGGCCTGTGGGCGGCGGCCTGCGCGGCAGCGTGGCTGGGCGCGGCGCCTGCATTCGCGCTGCGACAGTGTCCGATGGTCAGCGACGATGCGGGGCTGTTCGCGTTTCTCGGCGTCGCCTGCCTCGTGTTGGCGGTCGTCGTCGGCAGCGCAGTGCCCTGGATGACGTTCCGCAGGCTCCGTGGGCGGCGGGCCGCAGTTGTCGCCGTGGGCATGCTGCTGGCGGTCGTTGCGATGCTGGCGATCTGGGGCGCGGGCATCTGGGTCTGGGGCGCCTGGGCGGTCATGCGCTGCTGACCAGGCGGCGCCCGTTGTCGTGTCAGCCCGCCGGTGGGTGCGCCTTGTCCGGACGCAGGCGGCGGACGCCCGACACCACTGCGACTGCCAGGCCGCCGGCAACCACGCCCACGACCGCATTGATCAGCGTCGGGACCAGCGCGTCGAGCACGGTGCCGATCGTCGGCAAGGCACCCAGGCCGGTTGCGGCCTCGTCGATCCAGGTCGCCAGATCGTGGATGGCGTGGGTGATGATGCCGCCGCCGACCAGGAACATCGCGGCGGTCCCGACGATCGCCAATCCTTTCATCAGCCAGGGGGCGGCACGCAGGATCGCGCGGCCCGCCGCCTGCGCCGTTGCCGAGGCGCGACGGGTCAGCGCCAGGCCGGCGTCGTCGAGTTTCACGATACCCGCGACCAGGCCGTAGACCCCGGCGGTCACCAGCGCCGAGATGCCGACGAGCACGCCCAACTGGGTCGCGAAGGGTTGACCGGCGACGGTGCCCAGGGCGATCGCGATGATTTCGGCCGACAGGATCAGGTCGGTACGCACCGCGCCGCGGATCTTGTCGCGCTCGAACGCCACCGGATCGACATCGGCCGCAGCCAGCGCTGCGGTGCGTGCGGGCTTGTCGGCATCATCGCGCGCGCGGTGCACGAGCTTGTGCAGAACCTTCTCGAAGCCCTCGTAGCACAGGAACAGGCCGCCGGCCATCAGCAGCGGGGTGACCAGCCACGGTAGCCAGGCGCTGATCGCCAGGGCGCCGGGCACCAGAATCAACTTGTTGCGCGCCGACCCTTTGGCGACCGCCCAGACGACCGGCAGTTCGCGGTCGGCCTGCACGCCGGTGACCTGCTGCGCGTTGAGGGCCAGATCGTCGCCGAGCACGCCCGCGGTCTTGCGCGCGGCGACCTTGGTCATCAACGCGACATCGTCGAGCACGGTCGCGATATCGTCGAGCAGGGTCAGCAGGCTGAAAGCCATCGCAAGGGCGCCAAAAAAGAGAGGTCGGCGCGCAGTATCCGTCAGCGCGGTGAGCGCGCGATCACGCGCCCCGGGACGTCACCGGGCCAGCGCGTAGGCGGCGAGCGCGAAGGCCAGCGCCGCGGCGGTCGCAGCGGCCACGGCCAGCCGGTTGGACAGCACCAGCCGCCGCTCCAGGCGCTCGGCGCCCAGTTGCAGGACCTCGATGGTCTTCTGCATGTCGGCGGCGAGTTTGGCGATGGAGTCGGCGTTTTGGCTCGCCGCGTCCTGCAACTCGCCGATCTGCGCGTCGATCACGTCCATCCGCCGCTGCTGGCCAAGATCGGCCTGGGGCGGGGTGCGGGTGAAGATCGGCCGTGCCAGGCGCACGATCTCGGGCAGGTACGGGGCGACGGCGGTGATCCAGCCTGCGGCCATGGGAAGTCCTCCAGTGCGCGCCTACTCGACGCTGGCGTAGACCGTGATCTCTTCGCGGTCATGGTAGAGCTGGCGGGCACGGACCGTCAGCGTCGCATGCTCACCTGCGTTGTTGGCGAACAGGTCCAGCGCCAGCAGTGTTTCCTGCCAGCGCTTCTTCATCGGCAGCTTGAGATTGAAGATCGCGTGCCGGCACCAGCCCTCGCGGAACCAGGTGGCCATGCGTTCGGCCACGCGGCGCGGCTGCTCGACCATGTCGCAGACCAGCCAGTCGACCGGACCGACGGGTTGATAGCGGAAGCCGTCGACGCGGTGGTGATCGACCAGGCCGGTGTCGAGCAGGTCGGCCTGCATCGGCCCGTTGTCGACTGCGACCACGCGCATGTGCTCGCGCGTCAGCACCCAGGTCCATCCGCCGGGGGCCGCGCCCAGATCGACCGCGCGCATGCCCGGCTTGATGCGCGCATTGCGCTCGCGCTCGGTCAGCAGGGTCATGAAAGCCTCTTCGAGCTTCAGCGCCGAGCGCGACGGCGCCTCAGTGTGGGTGCGCAGGCGCGGGATGCCCATCTCCCAGGGCGCGCTGTCGCCGACGACCGATTGCGCGATGAACGCGTGGGTCCCGCTGACGAAGAAGACATGCAGGCGCGGGAAGCGCGCTTCGTCCTTCTGGCTCAGGAAGCCGCGCTTGCGCAGCGCAGGGCGCAGCGCGTTGCCGAAACTGCGCGCCAGGCCGGCGAGCTGCTTGCCGTCGTCGGAATCGGGATGCTCGACGATCAGCTCGCCATGACGTCCGCGGCCGGCCAGGGCTTCGAAGATCGGCGTGATCCGATCGCTCGGGTCCAGGTCGCGCAGTTCGGCCAGCAGCATCAGCTTCTGGCGCGCGAAGATCAGTTCGCGGAACGGCAGTTCGTGAGTCAGGGCCGGGCCGTTGTCGGAATGGAACAGCACATAGCCGTCGCCGCGCCGGGTCTGCGCATAGCCGGCAACGCGCACGCCAGCGGCGCGATCGGTCAGCTCCGCGGCCAGGTCGGACTCGAAACCGGGGCGGCAATAGCACAGCAGGCCGCTGACCGGCGGGACGGTGCCGGGGTCCGGCTGGGCCGGGTCGATGTCGCGCATGTCAGTACTTCGCTCCTTCGGACTCGCCGTAGGCACGCAGCACCGTGCAGGCCTCGTCGCGCAGCAGGTCGCGCACGACCGCGATGCCGCGCTCGGTCAGTGCGCCGACCCAGTCCTCGGGCAGCGGGCCTTCGTCGAACGACGTCAGCGCCTCGACATCCTCGGCGCGGGCGCCGATCAGCAACCGGTCGATGCCGGCCCACACGGTGGCGCCGTAGCACATGCAGCACGGCTGCGACGAGGTCGCCAGGGTGACCGGGCCGATGCGCTCGTTGAGCCGCGGCGTCTGCAGCCGTTGCTGGGCCAGCATGTAGGCCATGGTCTCGGCGTGGGCGACCGAGCAGGTGTGGGGCATCACCCGGTTCACGCCGACCGCCACGATGCGGTCCTGACCGTCGAAAACCGCGGCGCCGAACGGGCCGCCGCTGGCGGCCTCGACATTGCGCTGCGACAGCGCGATCGCGAGTGCGACCTTGGCCTCGTCGCCGGGATAGGCGCGCGCGGTGTCGACGTGCTCGTGGACCCAGGCGGGCAGGGTGAGGTGGACTTGTGCGTACAGCATTGCGGATCCCTTGGAAGAAGACAGGCGGCGAAGGCCGCGGTCAGCGCGTGTGCACGCGCATCGGCGCCGCTTCGCAGCGGTTGGAGACGCAGCGACAGGCCTCGATCTGCCGGAAGCCGCAGACCGATGCCAGGCCGCGCGCGGCGCAGTCGGCGGCGACGGCCTGCGGATCGACCGCAGCGTCGCGATGGACGCAGGCCGGATAGACGCCGCAGCAGTTGCCGACATTCTTGACTGCGCAGTCGGCATCGACGTTGCAGCCGGTGTCGGGGGCCAGCGGATTGCCGGCCCCGGCCGACAGAGCGGGAGGCGCGCCGGCCGGCGGCGATGTTGGCGTGTGCGGCGCCGCGCAGGCTGCAAGCGCGAGCAACGAGACCAGGGCGCAGAGGCCGAACAGCAGGGAGCGCAAACGATTCATCGGCGCGATGGTACCGCTCCGGCCCCGTCAGCGTGTCGAGCGCGCGCTGTGCTCGCGTGTCGGGCGCAGGCGCGGCGAGCGAACCGGCGTCGCCTCAGACCCAGCCCAGGTACAGCGTGGTCACGCCCCAGGTGTCGATCAGACCATGCGCCAGCACCAGCGCCCAGAGGTTGCGGCCCGAGCGCAGGTAGGCCGCGCAGAACAGCCCGCCCACCAGGCCAGTCAGCACGATTCCCGCCAGCCCCTGATCTGCATGCATCAGACCGAACACGACGCCGCCGGCCAGGATCGCGAGGGCGTCGCCGGCGCGCGTGGTACGCAACAGCGCCGTGAGCTGATGCATCAAAAAGGCACGGAAGACGAGCTCTTCGCCCAACGTCGCGCTGAGCCAGGCGCCCAGAACTAGGTCGCGCGCCATCGGGAGGTTGCCGCGCAGCGCGCCGTAACCGCTGTAATCCACCGGCGTCCCGGTCAGTCGGTCGACCAGCGGTTCGAGCACCGGGTCGACGATGCCTGCGACCAGGACGACCAGCGCAGCCGTCCAGCCGAGCGTCGCCCACAGGCGCTGTCGCCCGACGCCGGCGGCCGGCCAGCGGCGCGTCTCGACCAGCACCCAGGTCACGGCGAGCGCGCCGACGATCGGCATCCGCCAGGGAAAGGTCAGCCACGGGATGTCGGCCAGCGACAGCACCGTTGCGATCGCCCCGAGGCGAACGAGCGGGTGCGTCATCCACGGCGGACTGGCGTGCACGTCCGGCACCGACGTGGGCGTGTCGGCGATCAGCCGCCGGGCTTGGCCGATGTCCAGACGTCGCGCAAGGTGACGCTGCGGTTGAACACCGGCCGGTCGGTGGCGTGGTCGTAGCGGTCGGCGACGAAGTAGCCCAGACGCTCGAACTGGAACGCCTGCTCCGGCGCGGCCTGCGCGGCGGCCGGCTCCACGTAGCCGGTGGTGCTGCGTTTGGAATCGGGATTGAGATGGTCGCGGTAGGTCTTGCCGGCGGATTCGTCGTCCGGCTTCTCGACGACGAACAGGCGGTCGTAAAGCCGCACTTCGGCTTCGACTGCATGCGCCGCACTGACCCAGTGGATCGTGCCTTTGACCTTGCGGTTGGCGCCTTCCATGCCGGGCCGCGACTCGGGATCGAGCGTGCCGCGCAGTTCGACAATCGCACCGTCGGCGTCCTTGATCACTTCGTCGACGCGCACGATGCCGGCGCCCCGCAGGCGGACCTCGCCACCGGGCACCAGTCGCTTCCAGCCCTTGGGCGGCACTTCGGCGAAATCCTCGCGCTCGATCCACAGCTGGCGCGAGAACGGCACCTCGCGCGTGCCCTGCGCCTCGTCCTTGGGATGGTTGGGGAAGGTCAGCGTTTCGGCATGGCCCTCGGGCAGGTTGCTCAGCACCAGCTTGAGCGGGTCGATCACCGCCATGCGCCGCGGCGCGCGCGCATCGAGGTCGTCGCGCAGCGCACCTTCGAGCACCGAGAAGTCGATCACCGAATTCTGCTTGCTGATGCCGACCCGGTCCACCAGCAACCGCAGGCTCGAGGGTGTGTAGCCGCGGCGACGCAGCCCCTGCAGCGTGTACATGCGCGGGTCGTCCCAGCCGTCGACCAGGCCGTCGGCGACCAGTTGGGTGAGCTTGCGCTTGCTCATCACGGTGTAGTTGATGTTCAGGCGCGAGAACTCGATCTGGCGCGGCTTGCCCGCCACCACCGGCAGGCCGCGTGCGCTCAAGGAGGCGAGCAGTTCGGGATGTCCGGCCAGGTCGACCCGGTCGACGACCCAGTCGTAGAGCGGCCGATGGTCTTCGAATTCCAGCGTGCACAGCGAATGGGTGATGCCTTCGACCGCATCGCCCAGCGCGTGCGCATAGTCGTACATCGGATAGATCGGCCAGGCATCGCCGGTGTTCTGGTGGGCGAGGTGCTTGATCCGGTACAGCGCCGGGTCGCGCAGGTTCATGTTGCCGCTGGCCATGTCGATCTTCGCGCGCAGCGTGCGCGTGCCGTCGGCGAACTCGCCGGCGCGCATGCGCCGGAACAGGTCCAGGTTCTCGTCCACGCTGCGGTCACGGAACGGCGAGTTCCGGCCCGGCTCGGTCAGGGTGCCGCGGTACTGGCGGACCTGCTCGGCGGTCAGGTCGCAGACGAAGGCATCGCCCTGCGCGATGAGCTTCTCGGCGGCCAGGTAATAGACCTCGAAGTAATCCGAGGCGTGGCGCAGTTCAGCCCAGTCGAAGCCCAGCCAGCGCACGTCGTCCTCGATCGCGCGCACGAACGCCAGGTCTTCCTTCTCCGGGTTGGTGTCGTCGAAGCGCAGGTTGCAGCGCCCGCCGAACTCGTCGGCGATGCCGAAGTCCAGGCAGATCGCCTTGGCGTGACCAATGTGCAGATACCCGTTGGGCTCAGGCGGAAAACGGGTCCGGACCGTGGTGTGCCGGCCGCTGGCGAGGTCGTCGCGGACGATCTGCCGGATGAAGTCCTGGCGGACCGGAGCGGCGGCATCGGTGGGCGGGGCGGCGGATTCGATCGGACCTGCGGACATGGGGCGGACGGCTCGGGAGAGGCGGAATGAACTGCGCAGTGTAGCGGACCGGTCGGCGGAGACTGCGGTGGCGGGAGCTGCCCGCAGTGCCGCGCTTCTGTGACCGCCAATGACATAATAGTGTGACGGAGTACGGATTTCCGACGGGAAGGAGCAGGATGCAGCGCGACAGCGACAACGCGCGCGGGCGACGCGTGGGCGACGATGCGTCGGCCGCGCGCTGGCGTGTGCGAGAGGGCCGCCGATGACGAGCAGCGAACGTGCGCGTGCGATTCCCGGCCATGGTTGGGTGCTGGCCGGCTGCCTGCTGTTATTGCTGGGCCTGTTCGTCGCGTTGGTCGCCTCCACCCAGTTGCGGCCGGGTGAGCGCCGCGCGGTCGAGATCCTGGCGCCCGCGCCCGATGCGGCCCCCGAGGTCGAGGCGCGCTTGCGCTTCACGCTGCCCAGCGGCGATGCCGCCGGCGGACGCTGGGCGCTGTGGTTTCCCCGCGAGATGGTCGAGGGGCTGCAGTTGTACGCAGCCGATGGCTGGCACAGCGAGCCGCGCGGCTTCTTTCGGGTCGGCGATGACGAGGGCATGTTGCCGACCGGCTACGGCTTCGTGTTGCCGGACTGGCAAGGCCCGGTGGAACTGACGCTGCATGCCGACCGGCCGCTCCCGGCGACGATGCGGCCGGTGTTGGCCCGCGCCGTCGATGTGCGACGGATCGAGCGCTCGGGCGTCGCGCTGGCCGGTGCGGTCTACGGCGGGCTGATGGCGCTGGCGGCGATGGCGCTGGCACTGGCGCACGCCTCGCGCGACCGCCTGTTCGTCGGGTTCTTCGGCTATGTGGTCGTGTTGGTGCTGCTGCTGCAGGCACGCAACGGGCATCTGTACGGGTTGCCCGGCGCGTCGCTGCTGGGGGCGTGGCGCGAGCAGGGCGTCTCGGCCCTGGCCCTGCTGTATGCCGCGGTCTGGCTGTCGCTGGTGCGTGCCTACGCGATGCCCGGGCGCGGCGATCGTCTGGTGGGCATCGTCCGCGTGTTGGGAGGCGTGTTGACGGCGCTGGCCGTAGTCTGTGCCCTGCGCCTGCCGGCGCTCGATGGCGTCATGGAACGCATCACCGCGTACGGCTGGCTGCTGGCAGGCGTTGCTGGACTGGCAATGCTGGTCGACGGCGCCCGCCGCGGTGTCGTGCTGTCCGGCTGGCTGCTGGTGACCGCGCTGGTGCCCGTCGTCGCCGGCGCCTGGGCGGCGCTGGTCCGGCACGGGCTCGTCCCCGACGTACCGCTGGTCCATCTGGGGTATCAGGGCGGCGCGGTGGCCTTCGTGCTGGTGTTGGGCCTGGCGCTGGTGCAGCGCATCGGCGACTACCGCGACCAGCGCGACCGCGACCGGATCGCGCGGCTGGAGACCGAGCGCCGCATGCGGCGGGAGGCCGCCCGCGCGAACCTGTCGGCCGCCCTGCAGGCCCAGCTTGACGGACTGGACGCGGTGGACCTGCCGGCCTGCGGCTTTCGCTTGCTGGTCGAACACCTGATGCCCTTGGTGCCTGCCGAGTCGTGCGCGGTGATGCTGCGTGGCTATCTTGGCGTGGACCGGGTGTTCGTCGAGCCGGTCGGTGTGGCCGCGCGCGTCGAACGCAGCCTGGGCTCGCGCGAGCAGGCCCTGCGCCGGCTGGCCGTGGCAGGTGTGGCGACCCAGCAACCCGCGCCGGAAGAGGGACGCGGGCCGGCGATCGAGGCGTGGGTGCCGTTGCAGATGCGTACGCCGGTCTGGGGCGTGCTGGTGATGCGTCGTGCCGGCGACGCTGGATTCCTGCCCGAGGACATGGCGCTGATCGCCGAGCTGCTGCGGCTGGTGCAGCAGCACGTCGACCAGGCGGCGGCCGCGCTCAAGCTGCGCCGTTCGGCGGAGATGGACGCACTGACGGGGACGATGAACCGCCGCATGCTCGATCAGTGGGTGGCGCGGATCTTCGCCGATGCGGTCCGCGACGAACGGCCGGTGTCGGTGCTGTTCGTCGATCTGGACCACTTCAAGTCGGTCAACGACCGGTATGGCCATGCCTGCGGCGACGACTGCCTGCGCCGGGTTGCTGCCGCGCTGCAGGGCGCGTTGAGCGACGGCGCGGTGTTCGGCCGCTACGGCGGCGAGGAGTTCATCGTCGTGCTGCCGGGCCTGGAGGGCGCAAGGGCGCGGATCATCGGCGAGCGCATGCGCATGGCGGTCGAGGAGGTCGATGTCCGCCACGAAGGCGCACGCGTCGGGCTGTCGGTCAGCATCGGCATCGCGACCCGACGCCGCGGCGAGCGCACCGCCGCCGAGACACTGGCGCGCGCAGACAAGGCGCTCTACGCCGCCAAGCACGAGGGCAGGAACCGCGTCCGGATGGCGCCGGCGGTGTTCGCCTGAGGTGCTGGCCGGGAGCAGGGCGCTGCTACGCTGCCGTTCCCCCCCCCATCGTCGGATTGGTGCCATGCAGGAGGTTCCCGCCGGCCGAGCCGCGCTCGCGAGCATGCTGGCCGGCGCCGTATTGATCGGCAGCAATGGCCTGATGGTGCGCCTGGCCGGCACGCCGCCGACGATTTCGGCGTTCTACCGCATGCTGTTCGCTGGCGCGCTGCTGATCCTGTGGGTCGCGCTGCGCCGCGATTGGCGGCCCATTCCTGCGCGACTGTGGTGGCTGGCATTGCTGCCTGCCGCCGCGTTTGCGGCCGATCTGTGGTTATGGCATCGCAGCATCCTGCTGATCGGCCCCGGTCTGGCGACGCTGCTGGCGAACGCGCAGGTGTTCTTCATGGCGCTGGCCGGCATGCTGCTGTTCGGCGAACGCCTGGGGCCGCGCTTTTTGGGCGGCATCGTGCTCGCGTTCGCGGGGCTGTGGCTGCTGCTGGGCGCCGACTGGGCCACGCTGCCGGCCGACTACCGCTGGGGCGTGTGGCTGGGGCTGGGAACCGGGCTGTGCTACGCGGTCTACAACATCGGTCTGCGCCAGGTGCAGCGCGCCGGGCTGCGGTTGGCGCCGCTGCGCGCCGCGCCGATCGCGCAGGTGCTGGCGCTGGTGTCGTTGCTGTGTGCGGTGCTGCTGGGCCTGGCGGGTCTGGCCGAGGGCGTGTCGTTTGCGATTCCCGGCTGGCGTGCCCTGGCCTGGTTGCTGTTGCTGGCCGGGCTCGGGCACTGCCTGAGCTGGATGCTGATCTCGCGGGCGATGCAGCAGTTGCCGGTCGCGCTGGTGGGCCTGTTGTTGCTCGCCCAGCCGGTCTGCGCGTTCGTGCTCGATCTGGTGGTGCTGCAGCGACCGACGGTGCCGCGCGAATGGCTGGGGCTGGCGTGTACCCTGGCCGGCATCTTCCTCGCCGGGCTGAAGGGCCGCGATCGCGCACGGGCCTCGCAGCCGCAGCGCCCTTGAACCCCGGGTCGGGATGCCGCATCCATGAGGGGCGGCGACCGGCCGCATCCGCAGGAGGGTTGGACGATGCTGGGAATCGGAGCGTGGAAGCAGCGCCTGCCACGGGCGCAGGACGCACTGCCCGGCCGCGACACGCCGCTGCCGCTGCACAACGCGCATGCCGTGCATGGCCGTCCGCTGCGCGATGCCTTCGACGGCCTGGAGCAGGTGCAGTTCGGCATGGGCTGCTTCTGGGGCGCGGAGCGCAAGTTCTGGTCGCTGCCCGGCGTGGTGACGACGGCGGTCGGCTACGCCGGCGGGCTGACCCCCAACCCGACCTACCGCGAGGTGTGCTCGGGCCAGACCGGGCATGCCGAGGTCGTGCTGGTGGTCTACGACCCGGCGCAGGTCGCCTTCGAGCATCTGCTGCAGCTGTTCTGGGAAGGCCACGATCCCACCCAGGGCATGCGTCAGGGCAACGACGTCGGTACCCAGTACCGCTCGGCGATCTACTGCACCACCGCCGACCAGCATGCGCTGGCGGTGCGCAGCCGCGATGCCTACCAGGCGGGGTTGCAGGCCGCGGGCTTTCCGGCGATCACCACCGAGCTCGCGGGGCCGCCCGCGCCGACGTTCTACTACGCCGAGGACGAGCACCAGCAGTATCTGCACAAGCATCCGGGCGGCTACTGCGGGCTGGGCGGCACCGGCGTCGCCTGCCCGGTGGGCGTGGCGCTGTAGCGTCGCCGACGCGCGGAAAGCTCAGGCGGCGCGCGGCGCCGCCGGGTCGAGCAAGCCGGCCGGCAGCGCGCGCAGCGCCTCGGCCAGTCGCAGCAGGAATTCGTGCATCGCCGAGCTGCGGCGCCACACCATCGCGATCCGCCGCGTCGGGCGGGTATCGCTGAAATCGAGCAAGTGCAGGTGCGGCGACGGCGCCACCGGTGGTTTGGTCGCGAGCACCGGCAGCAGGGTCACGCCGACGTTTGCGGCGACCATCTGGCGCAGCGTCTCCAGGCTCGTGGCGCGGAACTCCGCGTGCTCGGCGGCGCCCGACAACCGGCACACATCCAGCGCCTGCTCGCGCATGCAGTGCCCGTCCTCGAGCAGCAGCAGCTTCTGCTGCGACAGCGCCGGCAGGTCCAGGCGGTCCTGCGCGGCCAGCGGATGACGGTCGGATACCGCGAGCACGAAGGGCTCTTCGAACAGGAACTGCGTGTGCAACTGCTCATCGTCGAGCGGCAGGGCGAGAATCGCCGCGTCGAGCCGGCCGTCGTGCAGCCGAGACAGCAGCACGTCGCTCTTTTCCTCGATCAGCAGCAGCTCGAGTTCGGGGAAGCGTGCGCGCACCAGCGGCACGGCGTGCGGCAGCAGATAGGGACCGAGCGTGGGAAACACGCCGAGCCGGATCGAGCCGGCCTCGGGGTCGGCGCTGCGCCGCGCGACGTCCTTCATCTGTTCGATGTCGGCGACGATCCGACGCGCGCGCTCGGCGATCTGCTGGCCGGTCGGCGTCAGCATGACCTTGCGCGGCGCCCGCTCCACCAGCGCCACGCCCAGTTCCTCTTCCAGCTTGCGGATCTGCGTCGACAGCGTCGGCTGGCTGACGAAGCAACTGGCGGCGGCGCGGCCGAAATGCCGATGTTCGGCCAATGCGACGAAGTAGCGCAGATCCCGCAGGTTCATCGCTGTGCGCTCCAATTGCCCTGCGCCGACGCGCTGCCCGGTCGCCGCGATGCGAAGATCGGGCAGGCCGCATGGTGCGCGGGCGCGCCCATGCTCAGGCGGCCGCCGCCTGAGCGGCCGGCGCCGAGTGCCGGATCAGATGGTCGAACGCGCTCAGTGCCGCCTTCGACCCTTCGCCCATCGCGATGACGATCTGCTTGTAGGGCACGGTGGTCGCATCGCCGGCGGCGAACACGCCCGGCACGCTGGTCTGGCCGCGGGCATCGACGACGATCTCGCCGCGCGGACTCAACTCGACCACGCCCTTCAACCATTCGGTGTTGGGCAGCAGGCCGATCTGCACGAACACGCCTTCGAGCTCGACACGGTGGTCGCTGCCGCCAACGCGGTCGCGGTACACCAGGCCATTGACGCGGCTGCCGTCGCCGAGCACCTCGGTCGTCTGCGCGCTGGTGACGATGCGCACGTTCGCCAGGCTGCGCAGCTTGCGCTGCAGCACCTCGTCGGCGCGTAGCTGCGCGTCGAACTCGATCAACGTGACGTGGGCGACGATGCCGGCCAGGTCGATCGCGGCCTCGACGCCGGAGTTGCCGCCGCCGATCACCGCCACGCGCTTGCCCTTGAACAGCGGCCCGTCGCAATGCGGACAGTAGGCCACGCCCTTGTTGCGGTATTGATCCTCGCCCGGCACGTTCATCTGCCGCCAGCGCGCGCCGGTGGCCAGTACCACGCTGCGCGAGCGCAGCGAGGCGCCGTTCTCCAACTGCACCTCGATCAGCCCGTCGTCGCCGGCCGGCACCAGACGCGTCCCGCGCTGCAGGGTCATGATGTCGACCTCGTACTCGCGCACGTGCTGCTCGAGCGCAGCGGCGAGCTTCGGGCCCTCGGTCTCCTTGACCGAGATGAAATTCTCGATCGCCATCGTGTCGAGCACCTGGCCGCCGAAACGCTCTGCGGCGATGCCGGTGCGGATGCCCTTGCGCGCGGCGTAGATCGCCGCAGCCGCGCCGGCCGGGCCGCCGCCCACGACCAGCACCTCGAACGGTGCCTTGTCGGCGATCTTCGCGGCCTCGCGCTTCGCCGCACCGGTGTCGAGCTTGGCGACGATCTGCTCGAGCGTCATCCGGCCCTGATCGAACTTCTCGCCGTTGAGGAACACGGTCGGCACCGACATGATCTCGCGTGCCTCGACCTCGTCCTGGAACAGGGCGCCGTCGATGGCCACGTGGCGGATGCGTGGATTGAGCACCGCTGCCAGATTCAGCGCCTGGACCACGTCCGGGCAGTTCTGGCACGACAACGAGTAATAGGTTTCGAACAGGTAGTCGCCCTCGAGCGCGGCGACCTGCTCGAGTGTCTCCTGCGCGGCCTTCGACGGATGGCCGCCGACCTGCAGCAGCGCCAGCACCAGCGAGGTGAACTCATGCCCCATCGGCAGGCCGGCGAAGCGCAGCGAGATGTCGTGACCGGGTGAGGTCAGCGCAAACGACGGGCGCCGCGCATCGTCACCGCCCACATCGATCGTGATGCGATCGCTGGCTTGGGCGAGATCGTCGAGCAGACTGCGCAGCTCGTCAGACTTGGGGCTGTCGTCGAGCGAGGCCACGATGTGGATCGGGCGCACGGCGCGGGCCAGGTAGCCCTTGAGCTGGGCTTTGAGGTCGGCTTCCAACATGGACGGCTCCTGGAGGCAGGGTGGGCGGCGCGCGACGCGCCGTGATCGCGCATCGGGCGGCGGGAGGGAGGCGAACCGGAAACCGCGCGTTGTGCACGGGCTCCGGTTCGCCTCCATCCCCGAGGCGGGGATGGAGGCGGCCGCGGCACGCGCCGCGGCCGGCACGCGGATCAGATCTTGCCGACCAGATCCAGCGACGGTGCCAAGGTCTTCTCGCCTTCCTTCCACTTGGCCGGGCAGACCTCGTTCGGATTGGCGGCGACGTACTGCGCGGCCTTGAGCTTGCGCAGGGTCTCGGTGACATCGCGGGCGATGGCGTTGTCGTGGATCTCCAGCGTCTTGATCACGCCGTCGGGGTTGATGACGAAGGTACCGCGCAGCGCGAGGCCTTCTTCCTCGATGTGCACGCCGAACGCGCGGGTCAGCTGATGGGTCGGGTCGCCGACCAGCGGGAACTGCGCCTTGCCGACGGCAGGCGAGGTCTCGTGCCACACCTTGTGCGAGAAGTGCGTGTCGGTGGTGACGATGTAGACCTCGGCGCCGGCCTTCTGGAACTCGGCGTAATGCTCGGCGGCGTCCTCGACCTCGGTCGGGCAATTGAAGGTGAAGGCGGCCGGCATGAAGATCAGCACCGACCACTTGCCCTTCAGGCTCTCGTTGCTGACTTCGACGAACTCGCCGTTCTGGAACGCAGTGGCCTTGAACGGCTTGATCTCGGTGTTGATGAGGGACATGGAAACTCCTTGGGTGAAGAGGGTGCGGCCGTGAACGGCCGGCGGCCGGAGAGACCGGCTGGGCATAGGTTAGGCGCGCTCTATCGATATGTAAAATCGATAAGTTGAATCCTATCGATAGGTTCAGGCTATCGTTTGCGGATGGGCGGATTTGCCCATGAAAACGCTTGCAATGGCTGTTGCACTGCAGCAATATCAGGCGCAAGGGGCCGGTCGACGCAATATCGGTGACTCGCCCAGGCGGTCCAGGCCGCACACTCCGTTCCGTGTCCGTACCTCCCTCCCACACGTGTCACGGAATCTTTGAAGGCGGCTTCGGCCGCCTTCATTTTGTCTGTCTGCAAGCGCGAGGACGGGCTTTGCTCCGGACGAGCAGCCGCCTGCTGGCCGGAAACCGCTCTCCCCTCGGCAAGGCCACTGCACGGTCCGGCCACGCGACAACACGACCCGGCTCGATCCGTCAGGATAAAACCGGGGTCAGAGTGCAATTTTCGCCCCGCGAAATTGCACTCTGACCCCGGTTTTGGACCCCCGGTTTTGTGAGGTGCGCGCGGCCGAGTCAAGCATGCGAACGCCACGCGTGCGTCGCGTTGCCGGACCGCGAAGCGGCCCCGAAAGAGGGGAAAGCGGCTTCTGTCGGCGGGCAGTGGCCGGTCTGAACTGGAGAATTAGTCTTCCCTCCCCCCCAAAAGAAGACCCTCAGTTGGTCAGCGCGCCCGCCGCGTTGCGGGCAGCATCTGGTCCGGACGCTGATGTCGGCCTCGTCGTGGATACGAAGTCCAGCACCGCGGGCAGCACCGTTGGCGCTCGCGCCGGGTTGTAGAACGCCGCTGCGGGCGCGAAATGATGCGCGCCGGGCAAGACCCGCAGCGTCGAGGCCTCGCCGTGACCGCGTAGCGCGGCGTCCAGGCGCCGGCTGTTGTCCACGTCGACCGTGCGGTCGGCATCGCCGTGCACCAACAGGAATGGCGGCTCGTCGCCATCGACGAACCGCAGCGCCATCGCGTCGGGCCATTGCGCGCGCGGTCCGAACACCGGCGCCAGGCGCGGGCCGATCGCAAAGTCATAGGGGCCGGCCAGGCCGATCACCCCGGCCAACTCGCGCGGTGCCATGCCGACCGCCGCAAGATGGCGCGCATCGGTGCCCAGCAGCGCCGCGATCTGCGCGCCGGCCGAGTGCCCGGCGACGAACAGCCGTCGCGGATCGCCGCCGTACGCCTGTACGTGATCGCGGGTCCAGCGCACCGCCCGCGCCGCGTCGCCGACGAAATCGGGAAAGCCGGCCGCCGGATACGTGCGGTAGTCGGCAACGATCGCGACGATGCCGTGCTGCGCCAGCCGGCTGCCGACGAAGCGGTACTGCGCCCGGCGGCCATGCCGCCACGCACCGCCATAGAAGAACACCACGACGGGTGCGCCGCTGACCGGTGCGGCCGGCCGGTAGATGTCGAGCGACAGCGCGCGGTCGACGTCGTAGACCGCGCTGGCCGCGGGGCGTTCGCTGTGTCGGTTGACCACTGCGAAGAACGCGCTCTGGCAGGCGCAGAGCGTGAGCGCGAACAGCGCCGCAAGGCAGATGCGCAGCGATGAAGGCATCGGCGGTCGCTCAAGCGAGAAGGCGGCCACCATGCCGGCGTCCGCACCGCTACGATGTGAAGTCATGGCTACGTCTTCTCCCCGACTCGATGCGCTGCTGCGCGCCGCCGCGTCGCGTATCGACGCCACCGACGCCCGCTGGCTGCTCGCGCATGCCGTCGAGCGCTCGCACAGCTGGCTGTTCGCGCACGGCGACGCCCCCATCGAGCCGGCGCAGGCCGCGCGCTTCGAGGCGTTGGTGGCGCGCCGCGCTGCGGGCGAGCCGGTCGCCTACCTGATCGGCCGTCGTGGGTTCTGGCGGTTCGACCTGGCGGTGTCCCCGGCGACGCTGATTCCTCGACCCGAGACCGAGCGGCTGGTCGAACTGGCGCTGGCACGGCTGCCGGCCGGGCCCGGCGCCGCGGTCGCCGACCTGGGCACCGGCAGCGGTGCGGTTGCGCTCGCGCTTGCGGTCGAGCGTCCGGACGTCGAGGTGGTCGCGACCGATTCAAGTGAAGACGCACTCGCCGTCGCGCGCGCCAATGCCGCCGAACTGGAGCTGGCGCGCGTGACGTTCCTGGCCGGCGACTGGTACGCGCCGCTCGCAGGCCGCCGCTTCGATGTGTTGGTCAGCAACCCGCCGTACATCGAGGCGGACGATCCCCACCTGGCCCGCGGCGATCTGCGCTTCGAGCCGCCAACCGCGCTGGCCTCCGGCGACGACGGCCTCGATGCGATCCGCGTGCTGGCCGGTGGCGCCTGTGCGCATCTGCGCCCCGGCGGCTGGTTGCTGGTCGAACACGGGCTGGCGCAGGGTGCGGCAGTGCGCGCGCTGTTCGAAGCGGCCGGGCTTGGCGAGGTGGAGACCGCGCGCGATCTCGAGCAGCGCGACCGCGTGACCTTCGGACGCGCCGGAGGCACCTGACCGCGGCTGTTAGAATGGCGGCCGGTTCCTTTTCGGATGCCCGTGCATGCGACAGCTCTATCCTGCCATCGAACCCTACGACACCGGTTCGCTGGCCGTCGACGATCGACACGTCCTCTACTACGAACAGTGCGGCAACCCGAAGGGCAAGCCGGTCGTGCTGCTGCACGGCGGTCCGGGCGGCGGTTGCAGCCCGAAGATGCGCTGCTTCCACGATCCGGCGAAGTACCGCATCGTGCTGTTCGACCAGCGTGGCGCGGGACGCTCGACGCCGCATGCCGATCTGGTCGCCAACACCACCTGGGATCTGGTCGCCGACATCGAGCGCCTGCGCGAGCACCTGGGCATCGAGCAGTGGCAGGTCTTCGGTGGCTCGTGGGGGTCGACGCTGGCGCTGGCCTACGCCCAGCGTCACGCGCGCCGGGTCACCGAACTGGTCCTGCGCGGCATCTTCATGCTGCGTCGCGACGAACTGGAATGGTTCTACCAGGAAGGCGCATCGCGGCTGTTCCCGGAGGCCTGGCAGCAGTACATCGCCGCGATTCCGCAGAACGAGCGCGGCGACCTGATCGCTGCATTCCACAAGCGCCTGACCAGCGACGACGAGGGCGTGCGCCTGGACGCTGCGCGCGCGTGGAGCATCTGGGAAGGCGCCACGAGCTTCTTGCACATCGACGAGGACTTCGCCGACAGCCACGCCGATGCGCAGTTCGCGCTCGCGTTTGCGCGTATCGAGAACCACTACTTCGTCAACGGTGGCTTCTTCGAGGTCGACGACCAACTGCTGCGCGACGCCTACCGCATCGTCGACATCCCCGGCGTCATCGTGCACGGCCGCTATGACGTCGTCTGCCCGGTGCAGAACGCCTGGGACCTGCACCAGGTCTGGCCGAAGGCCGAGCTGGTGATCACGCCGGCGTCGGGTCACTCGGCGTTCGAGGCGGAGAACATCGACGCGCTGGTCCGCGCGACCGACCGCTTCGCCTGATCCACTGCGCGCCCGCAGCCGCGGGCGCACGTGCTCTTGCCCACGCATCCGCGTGCGGCACGCCTCCATCGATGCGCCGGACACCGGCGCGCACCACGGGACATCGCACCATGTCGGAAGAAGACACCCTCATCGTCAAGGACAGCAACGGCACCACGCTCGCCGATGGCGACTCGGTCACGCTGATCAAGGACCTCAAGGTCAAGGGCACCAGCGTCACGCTCAAGCGCGGCACGCTGGTCAAGAACATCCGTCTCACCGACGACGCCGACCTGATCGAGTGCAACGCCGAGAAGGTCAAGGGCCTGGTGCTGCGCACCGAGTTCCTCAAGAAGGCCTGAGCGCAGACGGTGCCGGGCGCAGGCCCGGCCGGTGGCCGTCAGTCGACCCGGGTGCCGTCAGGCTCGTGATCGACCATCCAAAGCCCTGCCCAGAGTTTGAGGTCGAGCTCATAGCCTTCGGCATGCTTGCGCATCAGCCAGGCCGGCGCACTGGCGCGCGGTACGGCGTGGACGATGATGTCCTCGTCGTCGATGCCGCCGCCGGCGCCGACCCGGGTCAGCTCGCGGGCACGGACGAACGCCACGCGCTCGCTGCTCATCCCCGCCGTCGTCGGGCCGGTCAGCAGCACATCGATGCGGCCGGCCGACCAGCCGGTCTCTTCGATCAGTTCGCGCCTGGCCGCGTCTTCGAGTGCGTCGGAGCTACCGCGGTCGCCGACCAGACCGGCCGGCATCTCGATCGTGCGCGCTCCCAGCGGCACCCGGAACTGCTCGACGAACAGCACCTCGTCGTCCGGCGTGACCGCAATGATCAGCACCGCCATGCCGTTGCCGCCGTGGGTGCGCTCGCACGATTCCCACTTGCCTCGGCGCACCAGCCGCAGCCAGTCGCCCTGGTAGAGCACCTCCGCCGCTTCGGCGGGTCCCGCGTCCGGATTCGTCATGCGCCGATGGTAGTCGCCTCGCCATGGCGCCGGTAGCAGGGCGATGATCGACGCTCAGGCATCGGCGAGCGGCGCCCACTCCAGACCGGCGGCCGCATGCAGCCGCCGCCGGGTCAGGGGGCCGAAGCGCAACGCGGCGCACAGCGCCGACAGCGCCTGCGCATCGCCGTCGCGCCGCGCGAAACCGTTCGCGCCCTCGCCCAGCGGCGCATCGCAGGCGATCGTCGTCAGCTGGCGGAACAGCCGCGCGGCGTCGGCGTGCAGGCGCAGCTTCGCACCCGCCTGGGCGGCGCCGCGGAAGCGCAGGAACGCGATTTCGTCGCTGCGCGCCAGCAACGCATCGAGCGTGCCGAAGTGGTGCAGCAGGCTGGCGGCGGTCTTGCAGCCGATGCCCGGTACGCCGGGGATGTTGTCGATCGCGTCGCCGCACAGTGCCAGGTAATCGGCGATCTGATGCGCCTCCACGCCGTGGCGCGCACGCACGCCGGCCGCCGTCCAGCGCTGGCCGCGGGCGTAGTCCCACTGTTCGTCGGCGCCTTCGAGCAACTGCGACAGGTCCTTGTCGGCCGAGACGATGATGCCGTGGTGCGCGTGGCGGCGGCCGGCCTGTAGCGCGCTGCCGATCAGGTCGTCCGCCTCGTACTCGGTGTCGGCGAGCACGACCAGGCCGAGCGCGCGGCACAGCGCCTTGCAGTGGGCAAACTGCCGGCGCAACGCGTCGGGCGCGGGCGGGCGGTTGGCCTTGTAGGCCGGATACAGGCGGTTGCGGAAACAGCTGTCGAGCGCTTCGTCGAAGGCGATCGCGATGTGCCGTGGACGTTCGCGCTCGATCAGTTCGGCCAGGAATCGGGCGAAGCCCTGCACGGCATTGGTCGGCCAGCCCTCGGCGTCGTGGAACTCGTCGGGCATCGAGTGCCAGGCGCGGAACACGTAGAGGCTGGCGTCGACCAGATACAACGGCGCGGTGGACGACGGAGCGGGCGACTGCACCGCGGGGGGCGTCAGGCTCACGGCGCGACCCAGTCCTGCAGCAGCGCGGACGGGTCCGGTCGCTCGCGCTCGGGTGGGTCGAGCCGCGGGCTGCCGATGTGGATGAATCCGGCGATGCGCTCGTGCGCGCCCAGGCCGAGGGCGGCGAGGATGTCGGGGTCGTAGGCCGGCCAGCCGGTCAGCCAGGACGCGCCGAAGCCGCAGGCCTGCGCGGCCTGCAGCAGCGCGAAGCACACGCTGCCGGCGGTCAACAAGCGTTCGACCTCGGGAATGGCGGTGTCCTGCGGGTCCAGGATCGCGACGACCGCGATCACCAGCGGCGCGTGCGAGAACCGGTGCCGGTCCTTGTCGAGCGCGCCGGCGCCGATCTCCGGGTCGCGCGCACGGGCGCGGGCGACCAACTGTTCGCCGAGCGCGTGGCGCGCATCGCCGGCGATGCGCAGGAAGCGGAACGGGACCCGCTTGCCGTGGTCGGGGACGCGGACCGACGAGCGCAGCATGCGCAGCACGGTCGCGTCGTCGGGTCCGGGCGCGTCGAGCTGGCGCGCCGGCACCGAGCGCCGCGCATCGAGCGCGTCGAGAAGGCGTTCAGCATTTGGGAGTATCGTCACGGACTTGTGCCTCTGGTTTCGGAAAGCTAACTGCGGGGGCACTGTGCCCCCATCCCCCGATTCTCCCCCAAGATGACGCATCCCCACGACATCGGTCCGGTGCCGCATTCGCATCGACCTGCGCCGGGCGAGCCCGAGAGGGTGTTCGACGCGCTGCGACGCGAGGCGGTGACGGCGCTGGGCGACGTGCTGCCGGCACTGTGGGACGAGGTCGAGGCCGAGGTCGAGCGCGACGCGCTCGGCGCCGCCGCCGATTACATGGCCGCTCAGGACGCACGATTGGCCGCACGCGCGTTGCGCATGCGTGCCCCGGTGCTGGCAGCGAGTTTCCGCGCCGCGATCGAGTCGGCATTCGAGCGGTGGCGCCGCGCCGCGCCGCCGCGGCCGGCCCACGATGCGATGGCGCTGATGTCCGAGGGCCAGCTGGAATTGCATCTGGCGGTCCAGCAGCAGGTCGAGCTGCTCGAGCACCAGTGGCTCGGCCCGCTGCGCATGCTCGACGGCCGGATGGCAGTGCTGGCCTCGCGCCTGGGCGTCGCCGACGGCGCCGCGCACCCGCTGCGTCCGGCCGTGCCGGTCCAGGCGTTCGCCGGTCTACTCGATCCCGATGCGCTGCCGCGCGATCTGCGCGCCCGGCTGTTCGAGCAACTCGCTGCAAGGCTGCCGGCGGTGCTTGCCGGGCTCTACGCCCGCGCCGATGCGCTGCTCGACACCGCGTTCGGGCCGGTTTCGGTGACACCGGCCGCGCCCGGTGGCGGTCGCGCGCCTGCGTGGCAACCCGAGGGCGGGCTGGCCGAGGCGCGGGCGGATGTGACCAACGCCCCGCATGACGCCGCCCGGCTCGCGCAGGGGCCGTTGTCGGCGGATCTGGCGCGGCTGCTGGCCGCCGGCGCTCCGGACACGACCGATACCGATCCGCAGGGCGCCGAGCTCGCGCTGGTCCGGGCGCAGTTGCATCGGTGGCGGGCGCAGCTCGCGCGTACGCCGCCGTCCCACCCGCAGGATGCGCCCGCGCGCGATGCGCCGCCTCGTGCAACACCGGCCGTCGAGGCGGCGAAGCTGCTCAGCGTCGCGCGGCTGCTGCAGGGCGACGACCCCTCGCCGTATGCCCGGGTGCTGGCCGGGGACGACCGGCGGCGGCTGAGCGAGGTGATCCGGCTCGAACTCGCGCGCGGCCTGCGTGGCGTCGGCATCGATCCCGACCGAGCGCCGCTGAGCGGCGACGACGAAGACGCGATCGACCTGGTCGGCCTGCTGTTCCAGGCGCTGTTCGAGGCCAATGACTTGATGCAGCAGGCGCGCGATCTCTACGGCCGGCTGGTCATGCCCTGCCTCAAGGTCGCCTTGACCGACGAATCACTGTTCAGCCAGCGCAGCCATCCCGCGCGCCGGCTGCTGGATGCGGTCACCGAGGCCTGCGACGGCAATACCGGCGACACCGCGGTCGACCGCGACCTGCTCGAACATGCCGGGCGGCTCGTCGACCGGGTCGTCGAGGAATACGAAACCGACCAGGCGGTGTTCGCGCTCGCGGCCGAGGAACTGCGCGAACGGCTGGACCAGCAGCGCCGTCGCACGGAGGTCGCCGAGCGCCGCGCCGCCGAAGCGATCCATGGCCGCGAACGCCTGCAACAGGCACGCCGCGGCGTGGCCGCTCTCGTGACCGAGCGCATGAGTGCGCAACCGCTGACCGAGGCGGTCGCCCGGTTTCTCGATCAGCACTGGCGCCACCATCTCACTCAGACCTGGCTGCGCGACGGCCCTGATTCGCCGCGCCACCGGGCCGCGGTCGCGATCGGCGATGCGATGATCGGCATCGACCTCGACGCCGCAGCGGCCGATGGCGCCGCGGTCGCCGGCTCCTTGCGCGCGTTGCAGGGGCCGCTGGCCGATTGCTATGCCAGCGGTGGCCTCGATGCGGCGGCCGCGCGCGAGGAGATCACGCGCATCGTGGCCGCGCTCGCGCGCTGCGATGCGCCCAGGCGCATGCAGATCCCGCTGCCGGAGGACGAAGCGCTGGACGACGAGCCGTCCGATCCTGTGCTGCGCCTGGTCGATGGCACCGCGACGCCGGCATTCGATCCGACCATCGCCGCGCGCATGCGCCAACTGCGGCCGGGCCAGGGCCTGCGGCTGATCGACGAGCATGGTCGTCAATCGGTGGCCCGGGTGGCGTGGATCAGTCCGCTGACCTCGCGGCTGCTGATCGTCAACCGTCGCGGCGTGCGCCGGATGGTCGTCTCGCCCGAAGAACTGGCCGCGCTGGTCGGGGCAGGGCGTGCCCTCGTGCGCTCGATCGATGCCCCGTTCGACGAGGCCATGAAGCATCTTTGGCAGCACCTGAGTGCGGCCAACGACGACGGCGACAGCATGGCTGTGGGCTGATCGCCGCGGCGAGCTTGCCTACTTCGTGTGTCGGGGCCGGTGTCAGTGCGGCGGCCCTGCGGCCTCATGGTGCGGTTCGGGGGCGGGATTGGCCTGTGCCCAGTGGCGGCGCTGTTCGGGCGTCATCTGCTGCCAGCGCTCGCGCAGCGCGGTGCGCTCGGCGTCGGGCAGCGTGCGCAGCTTGGCGTACAACGCGCGGGCTTCTTCACGCTGCTCGGGCGGCAGCCGCTTCCAGCTGTGCATGCCGTGGCGGGCGTGCTCGCGTTCGGCCGGCGTCATCGACTGCCAGCGCTGGGCGTGGCCGAGCATCCGTCGACGTTTGTCGGCATCGGCGTCGTTCCAGCGGTCGCGGATCGGCGCGACGAGCTGGTCGCGCTGCTCGGGCGTGAGCCGGTCCCAGCCGGGCAGGGCCGGGCCGGGCTGGGCGGCTGCCAGGCTGGTCACCGACAGGCTGCCCAGCAGCAGGACCGTGCGCAGGAAGCGGGAAGGCAGGTGCATGGGTCACTCCATCGCAAGCAAGGTGGACTCGTTGGCGGCGAGCCACAGGTAGAAGTCCGGCGATTCCTCGTACGTCGCCAAGGCGTCGGCCATGCCGTCGTCGAGCGCGGCAGGGCCGTCGGCCTCGGCCAGGACCGGCGTGGACGCGGACGCGGCACTCGACGGAGCCGGTGGAGCGAGCGATTGCACACCGATCGCCAGCGCCAACACCGCGGCCAAGCCAGCCGCGGCCGGCCAGGCCCAACTGCGCCGTGCCGGCGCAGCAGTCGTGGCCACATGACGCGCGCGATGCAGACGCGCGGTGGTGCCGGCCGAGATCTGCGTCTGGGCACGGCCGTAGAGCGCACGCAGTGCGGCGTCGTCGTCCGCGGCGGTGCGCGGGTCGTTCGGCGGGATCATCGAAACTCCTCCAGTTGCCTCTGCAGCGCCTCGCGGGCGCGGAACAGATGGGTTTTTACCGAGCCTTCGCCGCACCCCATGATGCGGGCGGTGGTCCCGACGTCGAATTCCTCCAGCACCCGCAGCGTGAACGCCTCGCGCTGGCGTCGCGGCAGCTGGCGCAGCGCCTGGGCCAGACGCTGCCAGGCCTCGCGACCGTCGTGCGAGCGAGACGGATCGGGGCCGGCATCGGCCCAGTCGATCTCCTCGCCCTCTTGCGTGCGGGCGTCGGTGAGCCAGCTCAGCCGGAACGTGCGCCGGCGCTGGGCGTCGACGATCCGGCTGCGCAGCACCGTCCAGAACAGCGGCGTCCATTCCGACGCAGGGCGGTCGCGATAGCCGAGCATCCGGGTCATCGCGTCCTGCACCGCATCGAGCGCATCGTCGCGATGGCGCAGGCCGAGTTCGGCGAAACGGAAGGCCCGGCGCTCGACGTTCGCCAGGAACGCCTCGAGCGTGGCCGTCGGCGCGGCGTGGTGGGCGGCCGTCGCCGCGGGCAGGGAAGCGCTCACCGGCGCCAGCCTACCGCGCACGGCAGGCGTCTGCGGGTCGAACGGGCGGCTGCCATCCATCGTCGGGTCGTTGCGCCACGGGCGGGGGGTGTCATGGACAACGTCTCGCGGCGTCGGCGGTTGACGCGGGCGCTGCGGATCGTTCGATGCGCCACCCCTGTTCATCGGCGATTGCGGCGCCCGGCCTGGCGTGTGTCCGCACGGCGCCCGGACCTTCGCGCCGGCCGATGCAGGAGCGCGCGGCGTTCGCTGGGTCGGCGGCGGGGCCTAATGGCCGCCGTCGAGCGCCTTGAGCTCGGCGACCAGGGCGCCGGCCGCCTCGGCGCCATCGCCGTAGAGCATGCGGGTGTTGTCGGCGTAGAACAGCGCGTTCTCGATGCCGGCAAAGCCCGTGCCCTTGCCGCGCTTGATGACCACGACGTTCTTCGAATCGATCACGTCCAGGATCGGCATGCCGTAGATCGGGCTCGCCGGATCGGTCTTGGCGACCGGGTTGACGACATCGTTGGCGCCGATGACCAGCGTGACGTCGGTGCTGGCGAACTCGGGGTTGATGTCGTCCATGTCGACGATCAGATCGTAGGGCACACCGGCCTCGGCCAGCAGCACGTTCATGTGCCCGGGCATGCGACCGGCGACCGGGTGGATGGCGAACTTGACCTTGACGCCGCGCTCGATCAGGCGTTGGCTCAGTTCGCGGATCTTGTGCTGGGCCTGGGCCACGGCCATGCCGTAGCCGGGCACGATCACCACCCGCTCGGCGTAGGCCATCATCGCCGCCACATCGCCGGCCTCGATCGGTTTCTGCGTGCCCTCGATCGCCTGCCCCTGCCCACCGCCGCCGAAGCTGGAGAACAGCACGCTGCGGATCGAGCGGTTCATCGCCTTGGCCATCAGACGGGTCAGCAGCATGCCGGCCGCGCCGACCATCGTGCCGGCGATCATCAGCGCCTCGTTGCCCAGCACGTAGCCTTCGAAGGCCACCGCCAGGCCGGTCAGCGCGTTGTACAGCGAGATCACCACCGGCATGTCGGCGCCGCCGATCGGTAGCGTCATCAGCATGCCCAGCGCGAGCGCCAAGGCGAAGAACGCGACGATCGCCGGCAGCTGGAGCGCATGCACCACCAGGCCGCCGACCAGGAGCGCGGCGACGAACACTGCGAGGTTGAACAGTTGCTGGCCGGGGAAGGCGTAGCGCTTGTCCATGCGCCCGTCGAGCTTGGCCCAGGCGATGACCGAACCCGACAATGCGATCGCGCCGATCAGTGCGCCCAGCGTCGCCAGCACCAGCGGCACCGAGGCGGGCACGATGCCGTGCTGCGACCAGCGCAGCAGTTCGACCGCGCCGATCGCCGCCGCCGAGCCACCGCCCAGACCGTTGTAGAGCGCGACCATCTGCGGCATATCGGTGATCGCGACCTTCTTGCCCGACACCCAGGCCAACACCGTGCCCAGCGCGATCGCCGTCGCCATCAGGCCGAGGTTGTGCAGGCCGGGCACGAAGAACGTCGCCGCGGTCGCGAGCAGCATGCCCACGCCCGCCCATTGGATGCCCGAGCGTGCGGTCTTGGGCGAGGCCATGCGTTGCAGGCCGAGCAGGAACAGCGTTGCGGCGACGAAGTAGCTCGCCGCGATCAGCCCCGTGCGCAGGTCGAGGCCACTCATCGCGTCGTCGCCATCGTGGTGCCCCGGTCATGGGAGCGAAGATCGTGCCGCCATTGGGCCATCGTGCGGGCCGGGGGCAGGCGCCGCGACGGCGGCGAGGTGGATAGGTCGGTCACGGCGCGTCGCTCCGCTTGGCGGCGGGCTTGAACATCTCCAGCATCCGCTCGGTGACGACGTAGCCGCCGGCGGCGTTGCCCGCGCCCATCAGCACCGCAAGGAACCCGATCGCCTTCTCGAGCGTCGTGTCGGCATGACCCAGCACGACCATCGCGCCGATCAATACGATGCCGTGGATGAAGTTCGACCCCGACATCAGCGGCGTGTGCAGGATCACCGGCACGCGCGAGATGATCACGTGGCCGGCGATCGCGGCCAGCATCACGATGTACAGCGCGACGACTCCATCGATCATGCGGGACCTCCGGGTGTGGGGGCGATGGCCGGCACCTGCGGCCATACCGTCCGGGCCAGCAGTTCGTCGTTCCAGTCGAAGGCGAGGGCGCCATCGGCCACCAGCAGCGACACGAAATGCTGGACATTGCGTGCGTACATCTCGCTGGCATGGGTCGCGCCCAGGCTCGCCAGATCCAGCGGGCCGGCGACCGTCACGCCCGCGATCTCGACGGTCTGGCCGGGCACGGTCGCCGCGCAGTTGCCGCCGGTTTCGGCGGCCAGATCCACGATCACGCTGCCCGGCCGCATGCCGGCGACCATGTCGGTGTCGATGATCGTCGGCGCCCGCCGGCCAGGCACGGCGGCAGTGCACACCACGACATCGATGCCGGCCAGGTGCGCAGCCAGGCGGCGCTGTTGCTCCGCGCGCTCCTCGTCGGTCAGGGCGCGGGCATAGCCGCCTTCGCCGGCGGCGCTCACGCCCAGGTCGAGAAAGCGGGCGCCCAGCGATTCGATCTGCTCGCGCGTCTCCGGCCGCACGTCGAAGCCCTCGACCTGAGCGCCCAGGCGGCGCGCGGTTGCGATCGCCTGCAGTCCGGCGACACCGGCGCCGACCACGAGCACCTTCGAGGGCCGGATCGTGCCGGCGGCCGTGGTCAGCATCGGGAAGAACCGCGGCGCCAGCTGCGCGCCGATCAGGACCGCCTTGTAGCCGGCCATGCCGGCCTGCGAACTGAGTACGTCCATCGCCTGCGCGCGCGTGGTGCGCGGGAGCCGTTCGAGCGGAAAGGCGAGAATGCCGCGCGTGCGCAGCGCCTCGGCGCGCGCCGGTTCGGCCTCGGGTTGCAAGGTGCCGATCAGGGCGGCGCCCGGCTTGAGCCGGGCGATCGTGTCGATGGGGGGCGCCTGCACGCACAGCACCAGGTCGGCCTGCGGCAGCGCCTCGTCGCCAACCAGCTGGGCGCCGGCCTCGACATAGGCGGCATCGGCAAAATGCGCGCCTTCGCCCAGGCCGCGCTGCGCGAGTACGGTGGCCCCGGCGGCGGTGAGCTTCCGCGCCGTTTCCGGCGTCAGCGCCACCCGGCGTTCGCCAGGTGCGGTTTCCTTCATCGCAAGCACGACGACCGCCATCACCACTCCCCGTGGGTCGAGGACACCGAACGAAGTCATCCGGGCCGGGCACGCTGTTGCTGTCGCCGATCCTAACCTGAATGCTGCTCCAGGTCAGCGGGTGCGTGCGGACGTGGCAATGCAGTCGGTCAGCGCCAGGGGCGCGAGGCGAGTTCCAGGCCGAGCAGCAGCAGGCAGACGAGGAACCAGACGCGAAAGCGCGCCGGTGGGATGCGCTGGCGCAGCCGCCCGCCGAGCCACATTCCGGCCAGCGCGGGCACCACCGCCAGCGCCGACAGACCGGCCTGTTCGAACCGGAACGCGCCGTGGGCGCCCAGCCCGATCGCCAGTGCCAGCGTCGAGATCGTGAACGACAGGCCCAGGGCCTGCACCAGCGTGTCGCGCTGCAGCCCCAGCGCCTGCAGGTACGGCACGGCCGGAATCACGAACACGCCCGTGGCACCGGTGACCGCGCCGGTCGCGACGCCGACGGTCGGCGACCACCAGCGCTCCTGGCGCCCAGGCACGGTCAGCGGCGGGGCGAACAGGGCATGGCCGGCATAGCCGATGAGCGCCAGCCCGAGTGCGAACCCCGACCAGGACGGATCGGTCGTGGCCAGTGCGCCGGCACCGGCGATCGTGCCGACCACGAGGCCCAGCAGCATCGGCCAGAGCCGGCGCATCAGGGGGCCGAGCGCCGGGCCGGCGGCCAGTTGCCAGACATTGGTCACCATCGAGGGCGCCACCAGCATGGCCGCCGCCGCCGCGGGCGGCATGCCCAGCCCGAGCAGTCCCATCGCGATCGTGGGCAGGCCCATGCCGGTCAGGCCCTTCACCGCGCCTGCGAGCAGGAAGATGCCGACCAGTGCTGCGAGGGGGATAGTGATTGCCGTGTCCATGGCGCCATTGGGCGCCGGGCCGGCGGCGGGCACAATGCGGTTTTGGCCGCGCTACCCTTCGGCCAACCCGAAGGGCGTGTCCTGAGAGATCCCGTGCGAATCGACCTGTCCGACCTGCGCCTGTTCCTGCACATCGTCGATGCCGGCAGCATCAGCCAGGGCGCGGCGTGTGCGCACCTGGCACTGGCTTCGGCCAGCGAACGGTTGCGACGGATCGAGTCCGATGCCGGCATCGCATTGCTCGAGCGACACGCCCGCGGTGTCCGTGCGACCGAGGCCGGCGAGGCGCTCGCGCATCATGCGCGGCGCATGCTGCGACGACACGGCATGTTGCGCGACGAACTGCAGGCGTTCGCCGCCGGCGCGCGCGGGACCTTGCGGCTGTACGCCAATACCGCGGCGATGACCGGTTTCCTGCCCAGGGTGCTTGCGCCGTGGTTGGCGGCGCGTCCGGCGGTCCGCATCGAGTTGAAGGAACGCACCAGCCTGGAGATCGTGCGTGCGGTCGCCGCGGGCCGCATCGAGGCTGGTGTGGTCGCCGACAGTGTCGACCCCGGCGGTCTGCAACTGGCGCCGGTGGCCGAAGACCGCCTGGTGCTGATCGTGCCGGTTGGGCATCCGCTTGCCCCGGTGCGCGAGGCGACGTTCGGCGATGCGCTCGCCTTGCCGTTTATCGGCCTGGCATCGGGCAGCGCGTTACAGGATCATCTCGACGTGCACGCCGCTGCCGCCGGTCGCGCGTTCGCGTTCCGGATCCGCGTTCGGACCTTCGAGGACCTGTGCATGTTGGTCGCGCAGGGGGTCGGCGTAGGCATCGTGCCGGTCGGCGCTTCGCAGCGTTACCGCCGCTCCCATCCCCATCGTGCGATTGCGCTCCGCGAGCCCTGGACGCGTCGCCGGCTCTGCGTGTGCGTGCGCGGTTGGCGAGCGCTGGCGCCGCCGATGCGCGACCTGATAGCGCATCTGGGCGCCGGCCCGTCGCCCGAGGCCGACGGCTGATCTGCCGCGGACTGCGTCGCTCAGAGTGCTGGCTTGGCGGTCATCAGGTAGAAGATCACCAGGAACGAGAACAGCGCCGGCACGCCCATCGCCGCCCAGGTCCCGAGGTGCCGGTCGTAGGCAGGGGGTAGCGGCTGGCCGCTGGCGGCGGCCCGCTGCGCGATGTCGCGCAGCCGGATCTGGATGCCGACCACCGGCAGCCAGCACAGGCCGGCGATCACGAACAGCACGATCGACCAGTACAGCCACGCCGTCGACAGCGGAATGTGCAGCCGGTACGCCAGATAGACGCCGGTCAGCGGCTGCACGACGATCGTCGTGGCCGTGAACAGCCAGTCGGCGGCGACCACCAGCCGGGCGACCGCGGCGACCACCACCGGGTCGCGCTGGCGGCTCGCGAACAGCAGGTAGAACGCGGTGCCGACGCCGGTGCCGAACAGGAACGTCGACGACAGGATGTGCAGGAACTTAACGAGGGCGATGTCCATCAGGTGCGTCCAGTTTCGACAGGGCGTAGATCAACGCGAACACCGGCAGGTTCTTCAGCACCGGTCCATAGGGATGCGCCCAGTACTCGGGTAGCCAGAGACTGATGACCAGCGTGTAGAACGCGATCAGCGCCAATTGCGCGCGGTAGGCGGCGCGTCGCCAGCGGGGCCGCCAGACCGCCAGCCCGAGCAGCACGTCCAGCGCCGCGGCCCCATAGAGCGAGGGCAGGGCGAGCGCCTCGGGCACTTGCGCGCGCTGCAGCAGCTCCAGACTGGCCTGCACCGGGTAGACGACTGCCGACACCCAGGCGGTGGCCAGCCACATCAGCGAATTGGCCGTCCGCAGGACCGGAACCAGCGCGCGCAGGTGGGCCGCACGGCGCACGTCGGCGCGCGCGCCTGCCGCGAGGAAGCGAGTTATTGGGCGCAGTGGCCGGGCGAGCAAGGCCTGCCAGGCCGTCGCGTCGCCATGATTGCCAGCTTCGAGCATGCGCAGCGCATCGGCGTCCAGAATCTGGGCAAGCCCGGGAATGGGCCACCGCAACGCCATCCGCACCGCCCAGGCCGGCGCGGTCAGCACGCGCAGCCGTTGGCCCATTTGCGTCGCCAGGGCCCGCAGGTAGTCGGCGAACGCCAGCGGCGCAGGCCCGACCGCCTCGATCATCTGCGTGGGTCGGGATGCTCGATCAGGGCGGTCACGCCGTCGAGCAGATCGTCGAGGTGGATCGGCTGGACGACCTGCCCGCCGCCGCCCGGCAGGGCGATGATCGGTTGTGCCGCCAGCGTCAGAAACAAGCGCGTGCTGGCGCCGCACTCGGCGAAGACCAGCGACGGACGGATCACGATACTGCGGCCGGGAAATGCCGTCGCACAGGCGTCGCCTGCTGCCTTGCTGCGCCAGTAGGCCGTCGCAGCCTGTGCGTGGGCGCCCAGCGCCGAGATCTGCACGATCCGTGTCACGCCGGCCGCTGCCGCGAGCGCGGACAGCCTGCGCGGCCCGCTCACGTGGACCTGCTCGAAACTGACGTCGTCTGTTTCCCGGAAGATGCCCGCGGCATTCACCACGACATCGACCGTCCGCAGCACGTCCATCCACTGATCCGGGCACGGCCGTGCGAGATCGAGTGCGACGCGTCGTCCGGGGCCGGCATCGTCTGTCACATGCCGCATGGCGCGGATCACCGCATGGCCTGCACGCTCGAGCCGTTCCGCGAGCGCGCTGCCGATCAGCCCGTTGGCGCCCACCACCAGTACGGTCAGCGGCGGCGCGGTCGGATTGCCTTCATGCCTGCGCTGCACGCCGGCGCGGCAGCCAGGCTGTTCTTCACCGTGAGGGTGTCCTGGCGCAGTCATCGGCGCATCCGCGCGCCGGCGGCGGGAACCAATGCCACCAGCCAGTGGGTTTGGGGGCAGGCGTCGCACTGCCCTGGTTGCTGAAACGAAGGTCCAGACGCGGATCCTCTCGCGCAGCACAAGCCGGTCGGCTTGCGTGTCCGCCACCGTGTCACGGGCCTAGCTGTGTAAAGCCAGCACGTTGTTCACAGTTATCGGAATTCTGGAGATAGGCGGGTTGTAGCCGAGGCTGGCATGGGGTCGATGCCAGTTGTAGGTGTGCAGCCAGTGGGGCAGTTCAGCAGCCCGCTGGTCGGAAGTGTCGTAGCTGCGGGCGTAGGCCCA
>NZ_JBDJNS010000010.1:0-118821 GCF_039674545.1 Luteimonas sp. TWI382 | reverse complement strand
GATGAACGGGCGACCGCGCAAGACGCTCGGCTGGGCAACACCAGCCCAGGTGATGGAGAGGGAAATCATCGACTTCAAATCACGTGTTGCACTTGATTCTTGAGACCGCCCCCTGAGAATGGTCGAGAAACTGCCGGCGAGTGGAACGATCTTGCTGCCGCCTGCGACGAGCGCAGCCGATACCTCCGCATCGGACAACCGGCTGACGTCCGGGGCGCCAGGGGCGCGAGCCGACTGCGCCCACGCCGCAATGCCGCCGTCGATGACCTTGAAATCCCGCACGCCGTATCGCGCCAGGCGATTGCATAGCTGCAGCGAGTCCGAGCGGAACCTGCCGTTGTCGTAGACGATCAGCGAGCCAGCGCCGGCATTCATCAGACTCTGGAGCGGCTGGTTGACAGCGCCGGGAATATGGAGCGGCGAATACTCCGCCCGGCTTCTGATATCGACGATCTTCGCGCCGGCGGGGCGCCGCGCGGCGGCGTCGATAAGGCAGTTGGCGCCCAGGTGGCCATTCTGTAGCGCTGTCTGTGACCGTGGCGCTGCAGGGCGCTCCGGCTTGGCGGACGAGGCGATACACGGCGTTTCCCGACGCGTTTCAGCCCCGAAAGAAACCGAGCCCACGAGTATCGATAGTGTGAATACGACAACGGCCAGCACGCGGCGACGCGCCTTGCAGGACATTATCTTTTTCCCCTTCGCCGTCCCTGTCCCTCGGATCATGTCATACGCCTAAATGGCCTGTCGATTGGAGTATTTTCGGCTACTCATTCCCGAACGCTAATGCTCACGGCGCGCGGTGGCCGGTGCGGCACGATGACCTTACCTGACCGGCTTTATCGCCCCGCATCTCTGGCGCTTCCAAACGCGGTCAAACGCTGCCCGTGATGCGCTTCCGAGTGCGGTGTTAATGATGACGCGCATCGGCGTATGCGCTGATTCTGCGGAGCGAGGTGTTATCGCCGATCTTCGCAAAGCAGGTGAGCATCGGACCTGGCGCTCTCTGCCATCGGGAGGGACGCAATCAGCCGGTGGCCGCACGCGCCTATGCGGCTGCGTCAGGCGCGCTGCGCCGGAACTCGCTGCGCAGCACGAAGCCGATCGCCAGCAGCGTCAGCAGCGCCATGCCGAACCAGGTCAGCGCATAACTGAGGTGGTTGTCGCGGAACTGCACGATCGTCAGTCCGGGCACCGGCCAGTTGGCGCCGTCGATCGAGGTCTGGGCGTCGATGAAGAATGGCGCCACCGGTGCCGGGACCTGCCGCGCGGCAGTCATCTCCGCCGGCACGCGGGCATACCAACGGTCCTCGGCGGGCACGTTGGCGCGCACGAACAGGCCGGCGCGGTCGGGCTGGCGTAGCAGGCCGGTGACTTCGACGACGTCGGCGGCGTCCACCCGGGCGCGGCTGTCGCGTCGGCGATGTGCATTGTCGACGTAGCCGCGGTTGATCCACACCGCGCCTTCGGCGGTCGCCATCGGGGTCATGATCCAGTAGCCGGGTCCACGCTCGGTGGAGGCGTAGACCGCGACCTCCTGGTCGTGCAGCAGGCGCCCGCGGGCGGTCACGCGCTGGTACTGCGCATCGGCCACGTCCAGGCTGTCCCAGTCGGCGACGGCCGGCAGCGCTGTGGGGGCTGCGTGGATCCGGGCCTCGACCCGGGCGATCAGTTCGCGTTTCCAGCACAGCCGCTCGACCTGCCACAGGCCCAGCGCGATGAAGCCGGCGGTCGCGGCGACCAGGAATACCAGCAACGCCCAGCGTCGGGCCGGGCGTTGCGGGGCGCGTTGCACGTGCATGCGGAGGCGTCGCGTCCGGTCAGGGCGCGGCGCGCATCTGCTCGGGCGACATCGGCATCATGTTGTTGTTGAGGTGATACATGACCCACAACGAGCCGACCAGCGCGATGACGATGAGGATGCCGGTGAACAGCATCGACATCAGGATCCAGCCGCCCTCCGATTTCCGGTTCATGTGCAGGAAGTAGATCATGTGCACGACGATCTGGATGGCGCCGAACACCATGATCAGTGCGACTGTCCAGACACGGCTCTCGATCACCTCGCCCATGACCAGCCAGAACGGGATGACGGTGAGGATCACCGACAGCACGAATCCGATCACGTAGTCGCGCATGCTGCCATGGCCGTGCGCGTCGTGTGCCGCCTCGTGGGCAGGGTGGTGGTTGGTTCCGGTGCTCATCCCACGACTCCCATCAGATACACATACGAGAACACGCCGATCCAGATCACATCCAGGAAGTGCCAGAACATCGACAGGCACATCAGACGGCGGTTGTTGGCGGCGTTGAGCCCATGCTTGCGCAACTGGACCACCAGCGTCACCAGCCAGATCAGGCCGAACGTCACGTGCAGGCCGTGGGTGCCGACCAGGGTGAAGAACGCCGACAGGAATGCGCTGCGCTGCGGTGTCGCGCCCAGGTGGGCGAGGTGGTGGAACTCGTAGAGTTCGATGCCCAGGAACGCCAGGCCGAACAGGCCGGTGACGAGCAACCAGCCGATCGTGCCCCGGATGTTCTGCTTGTACGAATTCAACATCGCGAACCCGTAGGTGATCGACGAGAACAGCAGCATGAACGTCGCGACCAGGATCAGCTTCAGGTCGAACAGGTCGGCCGGCGATGGGCCGGCCGCATAGTTGCGGCCGAGCACGGCGTAGATGGCGAACAGGATCGCGAAGATGAGGCAGTCGCTCATCAGGTAGATCCAGAAGCCGAGGTTGGTCCCGGTCTCGGGGTGGTGCCCATGCCCGTCCTCGGCATGGGGGTCCTCGATCACGTGGTAGACGCGGGCGGTATCGCCGGAAGTGGATTGGATGCTGTGTGCCATGTCAGAGCGCCTGCTGCGCGAGATCGCGCGTGCGTTGTTCCTCGGTGTCGATCACGTCCTGAGCGGGGATGTAGTAATCGCGGTCGTAGTTGAAGGTGTGCGCGATCGCCGCGACCACCAGGGCCACGAACGACGCGCCGGCCAGCCACCAGATGTGCCAGATCAGGCCGAAGGCCAGCGCGACGCTGATCGCCGACAGCACGACCCCCGCACCGGTGTTGCGCGGCATGTGGATCGGCACGAAACCGGCCAGCGGACGCTTGTAGCCGTGACGCTTCATGTCGGCCCAGGCGTCGATCTCGTGGATCACCGGGGTGAAGGCGAAGTTGTAGGCCGGCGGCGGCGACGAGGTCGACCACTCCAGCGTGCGGCCATCCCACGGGTCGCCGGTGACGTCGCGCAGCGCCTTGCGCTTCCGTACGGCCTGGACGATCGACATGATGAACGCGCCGATGCCGGCCGCGACCAGCGCCGCGCCGATCGCCGCGACCACGAAGAACAGATGCAGCGAGGTGTCCTCGAACTGGCTCAGGCGGCGGGTCACCCCCATCAGGCCCATGATGTAGAGCGGGGTGAACGCGACCCAGAAGCCGGTCAGCCAGCACCAGAACGAGACCTTGCCCCAGAACTCGTCGAGCTTGAAGCCGAACGCCTTCGGGAACCAGTACACCATGCCGGCGAACAGGCCGAAGACCACGCCGCCGATGATGGTGTTATGGAAGTGCGCGATCAGGAACAGGCTGTTGTGCAGCACGAAGTCGGCGGGCGGCACCGCGAGCAGCACGCCGGTCATGCCGCCGATGACGAAGGTGAACATGAAGCCGATCGTCCACAGCATCGGGACGTCGAAGCGGATGCGTCCCTTGTACATCGTGAACAGCCAGTTGAAGATCTTCGCGCCGGTGGGGATCGAGATGATCATCGTGGTGATGCCGAAGAACGCGTTGACGCTGGCACCCGAGCCCATCGTGAAGAAGTGGTGCAGCCACACCAGGTACGACAGGATCGTGATCACCGCGGTCGCGTAGACCATCGACGTATAGCCGAACAGGCGCTTGCCGCAGTACGTCGAGACGATCTCCGAGAAGATGCCGAACGCCGGCAGCACCAGGATGTAGACCTCCGGGTGGCCCCAGATCCAGATCAGGTTCACGTACATCATCGGGTTGCCACCCAAGTCGTTCGTGAAGAAGTTGGTGCCGACATAGCGGTCCATCGTCAGCAACGCCAGCGTCGCGGTGAGAATCGGGAACGACGCGACGATCAGGATGTTGGTGCACAGCGAGGTCCAGGTGAAGATCGGCATGCGCATGTAGCGCATACCCGGCGCACGCATCTTGACGATCGTCACGATCAGGTTGATGCCCGACAACGTTGTGCCGACACCCGCGACCTGGAGCCCCCATAAGTAGTAGTCCATGCCGACGCCTGGACTGTAGTCGGCGCCCGACAACGGCGGGTAGGCCAGCCAGCCGGTCCGCGCGAACTCGCCGACGAACAGCGACAGCATGATCAGCACCGCGCCGGCGGCGGTCATCCAGAAGCTGAAGTTGTTGAGGAACGGGAACGAGACGTCGCGCGCACCGATCTGCAGCGGCACGATGTAGTTCATCAGGCCGGTCACCAGCGGCATCGCCACGAAGAAAATCATGATCACACCGTGCGCGGTGAAGATCTGATCGTAGTGATGGGGGGGCAGGAAACCTTCGCCACCGCCCGAGGCCAGGGCCTGGTGCGCGCGCATCAGCACGGCGTCGGAGAAGCCGCGCAGCAGCATCACCAGCGCCAGGATGCAGTACATGATCCCGATCTTCTTGTGGTCGATGCTGGTGAACCACTCCTTCCACAGGTAGCCCCAGAGGCGGTACCGGGTGATGAGCACGAGCAGCGCGATGCCGCCGAGCGCCGTGCCGATGAAGGTCGCCGCGAGGATCGGGTCGTGGAGGAAGGCCAGGGACTCGAGCGAAAGACGCCCGAGCCACGGTGAGTTGAGCTGGTCCTGGGGTGCGGACATGGGGTTCCTGCCTAGTACTGGATTCGGTGATGCGATCCGGGATCAGCGGCCCGAGGGGCCGCCGTCGTCGTCCGGCTTGCCGGGCGCGCCTTGCTGCTGCGGTGCCTGTCCCGGCGGGATCGGCTGCACGCCCTTGTCGTCGGCGCCTTCGCTCGAGGGCGTGGGCTGCGGTGTCGGCTCCTCGGGCGAAACGGCTCGCGGCTGGTGGCCCTGCGGCTCGTCGCCACGCGCTTCGCGGCCGGCCTCGGGGAACGTCGCGCCAGGAGCGGCCATCGGTTCGTCGGCGTGGCGGTTGTCGTAGCGCAGCCGGGCGTAGTTGGCATGGCTGTCCACGCCGCCGCCGCCCGAGCGGTCGATATGCATCATCTCGTGGATGCACATCGAGCCGGGCGACACGCACATGTTGAGGATCGCCTCGTAGAGCGCCGGGTCGACGTTGCCGAAGTAACGCACCGGTTCGCGCTCGGAGGGCTTCTCGAGCACCAGGTACTCCTGACGGCCCAGCGGGGTCTGGTCGGCCTGCACCTTGCGCACCCAGGCGTCGAAGCCTTCCTGGCTCATGCCGTGGAAGTCGAAGTGCATGTGCGAGAAGCCATCGCCGCTGTAGTTGGCCGAGAAGCCCTTGTAGACGCCCTCGGCGTTGATCACGGCGTTGAGCTTGGTCTCCATGCCGGTCATCGCGTAGATCTGGCCGGCCAGCGCGGGGATGAAGAACGAGTTCATCATCGACGCGGAAGTGATCTTGAACTCGATCGGCACGTTCACCGGCGCGGCGAGCTCGTTGACCGTCGCGATGCCCTGCTCGGGATACAGAAACAGCCACTTCCAGTCGAGGGCGACGACTTCGACCACCAAGGGCTCGACGCCCTCGGCGATCGGCGTGTTGGAGTCGATCCGGTCGAGTGGGCGATAGGGGTCGAGCTTGTGGGTGGCGATCCAGGTCACCGTGCCGAGCACCAGGATGATCGCCAGCGGTGCCGACCAGATGATCAGCTCCAGGCGCGTGGAGTGGTGCCAGTCCGGCGCGTACTCGGCGTTCCTGTTCGACGCGCGGTACTTCCAGGCGAAGAAGAACGTCAGGAAGATCACCGGGACGATGACCAGCAGCATCAGCACCGTCGACAGCAGGATCAGGTCGCGCTGCTGCAAGGCGATGTCGCCGGACGGCCGCATGAGCACCCAGTCGCAGCCGGACAGCAGCAGGGCGGCCCCGAACAGGACCGAGAATCGAAGGAAGGATTTCATTGGCGGGAGATCAACGACTGAAAAGGGAAAGACGGCTTGACGGAGGCGCCACGTGGCGGCGGCTAGCGTGGAATCAGGGCAGGGCGCGGACGCGTGCTGCTGCGCACCTTGCGTGGTGGGCCCGTTTGGGGTTCACAATGCGGTGCATTATCCCCCATGACGACCGGAGAGAGCGCGCAGATGAGCGGAACCGCACAGCAAGCCACCACCGGGCTGGACGATGCGCCGGAGACCGACGACCTGGAGATCTCGCCTGGGAAGATCGCCTTCCCGGTCGTGATGGGCCGGACGTCGGAGTTCTTCGACTTCTTCGTCTACGGCATCGCCTCGGTGATGGTGTTTCCTTATCTGTTCTTTCCCGACAGCGACCCGGTGCAGGCGACGCTCAAGTCGTTTGCGATCTTCTCGCTGGCGTTCATCGCCCGCCCGATCGGCTCGGCGGTGTTCATGGCCATCGACCGCAACTTCGGTCGGGCCGCAAAGCTGATCGTGGCCCTGTTCCTGCTGTGCGGCTCGACCATGGCGATCGCGTTCCTGCCCAGCTACGCCCAGGCGGGCCTGCTGGCGCCGGTGCTGCTGGCAGTCTTCCGCTTCGGCCAGGGGCTGGGCTGGGGCGGCGCCTGGGACGGGCTGCCGTCGCTGCTGTCGCTCAGCGCGCCCAGAGAACGCCGCGGCTGGTACGCCATGGTGCCGCAGCTGGGGGCGACGTTCGGCTTCATGCTCGCGGCTGGCATGTTCCTGGTGTTCACCCGCTTCCTCGGCCATGAGGACTTCATGGCCTGGGGCTGGCGCTTCCCGTTCTTCGTGGCGCTGGCGCTGAACGTCGTCGCGCTGTTCGCGCGGCTGCGTCTGGTGGTCACGCCGGAGTTCGTGCAGTTGTTCCGACAGCAGGAGCTGCAGCCCCGCCGGATCGGCGAGACCATCCGCACGCATCCGCGTCAGGTCCTGCTCGGTGCGCTGATTCCGCTGGCCAGCTACGCGATGTTCCACCTGGTGACGATCTTCCCGCTGAGCTGGGCCACGCTTTACACCGACCATGACCCGGGCGACTTCCTGGTCAGCCTGCTGATGGGCGCGGTGGTCGGCGGGGTGGGCATCGTGCTGTCGGGCCTGCTGGCCGACCGGGTCGGCCGCCGCGGGCAGCTGGCGATCGCGGCGGTCCTGATCGCGATCTTCAGCTTCTTCGCCTCCCGCCTGCTGGGCGACGACACGACCGCTGGCCGCACGACCTACGTCGTCGTGGGCTTCGCGCTGCTGGGGCTGTCGCTCGGCCAGGCGAGCAATGCGATCGCCTCGCGCTTTGAGAGCATCTACCGCTACACCGGCGCGGCGGTCACATCCGACATCGCCTGGCTGCTCGGCGCGGGCTTCGCGCCGCTGGTCGCGCTGGGCGTGTGCAGCCGATTCGGGCTGGAGTACGTGGGCTATTACCTGCTGTCGGGCGCGGTCGTGACGTTGGCTGCGCTGGGCTTCAGCCGAACGCTGGAAACCGTGCGCTGACCCCCACGCACCGTGCGCCCAGTCGGGCGCACGGTCGATTCGGTCAAGGGCGGCGGTCTGCACGATGCGTTCGTCCGGGCCCGAAACATCCGGGCATGAGAGGCGGGGAGGGGCCTGCGGCTCGACTCGGGCGCGTCCGCTTGGGGTGCGCTCCGATGTCGCGGTGGCCGGGTGTCCATTTCACCATGCCCGCCTGCGACAGGGCTGCGACCGAGTGTCGCACCTGCGCGCTGGACCACCTGCGCATGCCCCGCGCTTGCCCGGAGGCGGGGAATCTGTGAGAATTGCCGGCTCCCTGCGCCCAGGCGCCGGGAGGCCCTTGCCCCACTGCGCACGCGGGGGGCTATCCGGACCGCCGCCGACCGGCGCGGTTGATATCCGAAAGGAAACCACTATGCGTCATTACGAAGTCGTGTTCTTGGTCCACCCGGACCAGAGCGAGCAGGTGCCCGCGATGATCGAGCGTTACAAGTCGATGATCGAAGGCGCCGAGGGCACCATCCACCGTCTGGAAGATTGGGGCCGCCGTCAGCTGGCCTACCCGATCAACAATCTGGTCAAGGCCCACTACGTGCTGTTCAACATCGAGGTCGGCCAGGCCGGTCTCGACGAGCTCGTCGAGGCGTTCCGCTTCAACGATGCCGTGCTGCGTCACCTGGTGATCCGCCGCGAAGAGGCCGACACCGAGCAGTCGCTGATCATGAAGAACAAGGACGACAAGGGCGACAAGCCCGAGCGTGGCGAGCGTCGTCGTCGCGATGACGAGGGCGAGTCCACCGGCGGCGACGCCGACGGCGACAAGTCCGACAAGCCCGACACCAACGCCGAAGCCGCCTGAGGAGCACGTCCATGTCCAAGTTCTTCCGCCGCCGCAAGTTCTGCAAGTTCACCGCCGAGGGCGTCAAGGAGATCGATTACAAGGATCTCAACACCCTGCGCCAGAACCTGACCGAGAACGGCAAGATCGTTCCCAGCCGCATCACGGGCACCAAGTCGCGTTACCAGCGCCAGCTGGCCACGGCCGTCAAGCGCGCCCGTTACCTGGCCCTGATCCCGTACACCGACAACCATAATGTGTGAGTCCCTTCACTAGAAGCCCGCACATCCATGTGCGGACTGTCCAAGTGAAGCGAACGCATCTTTAGATCATTTCGTCCGGTTCGGACAGCAATCGTTGCGGCGCCTGGGGCGCCGCTAACGAATACGGAGCTACACCATGCAACTGATTCTCCTGCAGAAGGTCACCAACCTCGGCAACCTCGGCGACAAGGTCAATGTCAAGCCGGGCTATGGCCGCAACTACCTGGTGCCCCAGGGCAAGGCCGTGCCGGCGACCGAGGCCAATCTGGCCGAGTTCGAGACCCGCCGTGCTGAGTACGAGGCCAAGGCCAAGGCGCAGCTCGACGAGGCGCAGTCGCGTCTGGCCAAGCTCGAGGGTGCCAGCGTGACCGTCTACGCCAATGCGTCGACCGAAGGCAAGCTGTACGGTTCGGTCGGTCCGCGCGAGATCGCCGACGCCCTGACCAAGGCGGTCGCACCGGTCGAGAAGTCGGAGGTCGTGCTCGGTGAGGGCGCGTTCCGCACCACCGGTGAGTACGAGGTGGTCGTGCACCTGCACGCCGATGCCGAGACCACCGTCAAGGTGATCATCGAAGGCGAGGTCGCCTGATCCATCGGATCGGGTGGTCCTTAGACGGGCGCCGCAAGGCGCCCGTTTTCGTTTGGGTGTCCTGTTTTGGTCGCTTGTGCCGGGCTTTGGCTTCGGGGACCACGCATCGGCCTGCCGGGCCACGGTCGCTCTTCCCTCGGTCAGGGCCGCTTCGCGGTCCGGCCCGGCGCAGCGCGCCGTGCGTTCATGTGGACGCGCGGCAATGCCGCGCAAGCCGTCCCCACTCACCCTGCCCTGACTCGGGCGCGCGCCCGCTCAGCTTTGCGGATCGGTCCGGCCCGGCGCAGCGCGCCGGGCGTTCGCCCACTCGCGCGGCATGCCGCGCAAGCAGAGCGGGCTCACCCATGGCGCGCTCGGCGCGACCATGACCCCCCAGTTCGCCGCTTGCAGCAAGCCTTAGGCTTTCGTGCCTTCGGAAATGCCTCACGCAGCAGCGCTTTTCACAGGCGTTTGGTCCGTCTGAGGCATCCAACCGCAGCGCGCATGAGCTTTCGAGGTCTGCATCGTCCCAACTCGCGGGCGAGGGCTCGGCCGGGCGTTGCGGAGAGCGGACCATGGATGGTCCGCGGCGGCGAGTCAGTCAGGGATGACTGACCGAGCCGAGGAGCAATCCCGGCCGGGTACTCGCAGCCGCCGAAGAAGTCGTCTCAGTCCGCGAGATAACCCGTTGTGAAGCTGCCCATCGTTAGGCTTATCCACAGGTTATGGGGTCGCGTGTCCACAGGCCCGCGCTCTAGCATGCCACTTGCCGTAATCCGTTCTTTCTGAAGTCCACGCCATGTCCGCACGTCCCGAGTACCGCAATGACCACCGTGCCGATGCGCGCGTCGAACAGCTGCGCATTCCGCCGCAGTCGGTCGAGGCCGAGCAGGCCGTGCTTGGCGGCCTCATGCTGGTGCCCGATGCGTACGACCGCATTGCCGACCTGCTGGTGTCGGAGGATTTCTACCGGCGCGACCACCAGAAGATCTACGCCGCGATCCAGGAGCTGGCCGAGAAGAACAAGCCGTTCGATGCGGTGACGCTGGGCGAGTGGTTCGAGTCCAACGGGCTGTCGGAGCTGGTCGCCGGCGGCGCGTACCTGGGCGAGTTGGCGAGCACGACGCCGTCGGCGGCCAACATCCGTGCCTATGCCGAGATCGTGCGCGACAAGGCCATCCTGCGTCAGCTGATCGATGTCGGCACCGAGATCGTCAACGACGGCTTCCAGCCCGAGGGCCGCGACAGCAGCGAGATCCTGGCCAAGGCCGAGCAGCAGGTGTTCAAGATCGCCGAGGCCGGTGCGCAGGGGCGCAGCGACTTCACCGCGATCAACAAGGCGATGGCCGACGCCTTCGATGTGCTGCAGACGCGCTACAACAACGGCGGCGGGGTCACCGGCTTGCCGACCGGCTATACCGAATTCGACGAGATGACTGCCGGCCTGCAGCCGACCGACCTGATCATCCTGGCCGCGCGCCCGGCGATGGGCAAGACCACGTTTGCGCTCAACATCGCCGAGTACGCGGCGATCAAGACCAAGAAAGCGGTCGGCGTGTTCTCGATGGAAATGTCGGCCAGTCAGCTCGCGCTGCGTCTGATTTCCTCCAATGGCCGCGTCAATGCGACGCGCCTGCGCACCGGTCAGCTCGAGGACGAGGACTGGAGCCGGGTGAGCAGCGCGATCCGCATGCTCAAGGAGACCAAGATCTTCATCGACGACACGCCGGGTCTGGGGCCGGACGTGCTGCGCGCCAAGTGTCGCCGCCTCAAGCGCGAACACGATCTGGGGCTGGTGGTGATCGACTACCTGCAGCTGATGTCTGTACCGGGCAACAGCGAGAACCGCGCTACCGAGATCTCGGAGATCTCGCGCTCGCTCAAGGGCCTGGCCAAGGAGCTCAATGTGCCGGTGATCGCGCTGTCCCAGCTCAACCGTTCGCTGGAAACCCGCGCCGACAAACGTCCGGTGATGGCCGACCTGCGCGAGTCGGGCGCCATCGAGCAGGACGCCGACATCATCATCTTCATCTACCGCGACGACTACTACAACAAGGAAACCTCGCCGGACAAGGGGCTGGCCGAGATCATCATCGGCAAGCAGCGAAGCGGCCCGACGGGCTCGGTCAAGCTGAAGTTCTTCGGCGAGTACACGCGCTTCGACAACCTCTCGCACGACTCGATCGGCAGCTTCGAGTAACACGACGCGGTCGTGTCTTCTTCATTGGGGGCGGGGTGTTGTCGCGCCCGGAGACGGGCGAACGCACGCAGGGGGCGCGCCGATGTCGAGGCCGCCGCCGGTCATGCGGCGCGCAGCCTCGTTTCCGGCATCGCTTTACGGCTGGACGTGATGCAGCCGTACGCGGCCCACGTGCACCCCGACGTTGGCCGGATCGATCGCGATTGGCACGGCATCCTCAGTGCGGAAGCGTGGCGTGCCGTCGGGCATCGACACGGCGATTTCCAGGGCGACCGCGCCCTGCAGACGCGCGCGCGGCACGACGAGCTCGAACGCGTAGGGCCCGGCGCCGACGCTCGTGCTGCGTTCGGCCAGCACCCGCGCCTCGCCCGTGCGGGCAGGGTCGACCAGGCGGACATCGAGCCGCGAGCCCTCGGGCATCAGGATCTTCTCGAAGTAGACGGCTTCGCCCTGCAGGGTGAGCGACGGCTGCGGCATGGTGTCGGTCATCGATGGTGCTCCTGCGGCGACGGTTGGGGCCGGGGTCTGACAGGCGCCGAGGAGCGCCACGGAAAGCGCTGCGGCGGCGATACGGGCAAACACCAGGACGGGGCGGGTCGGGGACATCGGATGGGCTCCACGGTGGCGAGGCCGACCAGCATGCGCGTCGCCAGCGCAATGGCGGCGCAACGCTGGACCGGCCATGGTCACGGGCGCAGGCGCAGGCGGACCCAGGTCCCGAAATGGTCGGACGGCCAGGTGCCCTCGGCGTCCGGCGTGTCGAGCACCACCTGGGCGTCCTCGATCTCGAACCGGTCCTGCTGCGCGAACACCAGATCGATCCGTGACCGGTAGTCGAAGAAGTGCGGATTGAGCGTGGTCACGCCGGCGCCGTCGGCTTCCGGGTGCAGCGTGCCATAGGCGTCGATGTAGCGTGCGCGCAGCGCCGCGAACTCGGGTGCGCTGGCTGGCGCGTTGAAGTCGCCCAGGATCAGCGACGGCGCTTGCGCGGACGTCCGCGCCACGAAGTCGAGTGCGTCAGCGACCTGGACGTCGCGGATCGCGCCGCCCTCCAGCGTCCAGTGCAGGTGGGTGAAGTAGACATCGAGCGGGCGTCCATCGATGTCGAGGCGTGCGTGGCCGATGCTGCGCGAGTCGTCATGCGGCTGCAGCCGATGCCAATCCTGCGCCTTCACCGGTAGCCGGGTGAGCAAGGCATTGCCGTAGCGGTGCGCCTGGTCGGCCGGGTCGGTGGAGACGAACTGCACCGCGTAGCCGAGCTCGGCGGCGATGGTCTGCGCCTGGTTGCGCAGGGTCTGGGTCTGCAGCACTTCCTGCAGCGCCACGATATCGGGATCGAGCGCGCGCAGCTGCTCGACGATCAGCGGCAACCGCTTCGGCCAGTCGGCCTTGTCGTGGTAGATGTTGAGCGTGACCACGTCCAGGGTGCGCGGCGTCGCCGGTTCGGCTTTGGCGCCGCCGGTGCCGGTGCAGGCGGCGAGGAGGAGCAGCGACAACGCCGCGGGCAGGCAGTGACGCATCAGGCGGGACAACGGGGACATGGCGGCTCCGGTCATTCGGGGGCGAGGTCGGTGCGGACGATGGGGTAGAGGTTGTAGCGCGCATCCCAGGCGCTGTGCCGACGATAGAAGTACGCCAGGCGTGCGCGCGGATCCGCCGCGAAGGCCGGATCGTCGCGCAGCCGGGCCCGGAAGTCCTCGGCGAGCGCCGGATCGGCAGCCAGCATCTCGCGCGCCACCGCTTCGGCGACGTAATCCTCCATGTACTCCTTGCGCTCGAAGTGGGTGTTGAAGCGGCCCCAGGCGGCCATCGAATCGGGCGCCTGCGGCTCGAGCAGCGCGGCGACCAGCCGCGCGCGCGGCTGTGCGATCGGTACGTACAGCGCGCCGGCGCCGATGTCCTGCGGCTCGGCGCGCCAGCGGCCTTCGAGCGTGAGCCGCTGGTGGCCCTCGACCGGGGCGGTGCCGAACGCGGTGCGCTCGGCGCGGAAGGTGTCGACGGCGAGCTGGGGATGGGCGCGCTTGAGCGTCGAATGGGCGATACCGTGGCGGTCGAGTGCCTGGGCGACGCTGGCCGCGTGGGCGGCGGGCACGATGTAGCCGGCGCGCGGCAACACGACGCTCAGCGACGGCACGATCTCGTCGCGCAGCGGCACGTGCCAGATCTGCGGCGTGGTCTCGTCGTAGCGCGTCATCAGTGCGCCCGACACCTCCGACAGCGTGCGCGTGTAGGCGTAGCCACGGAAGTCGACCATCCGCGCGCGCGCCGTGGCCTGCCAGTCCAGCGGCAGCGAGGTGCCACCGAGCGCGGCGGCGCGGGCGTCGGCGTCGGCTGCCACGCGCATCCAATCGCGGCCATGGCGGGCGATCTGCTCGAGTACCGAGACCACGGTGTTGCGGGTCAAGGCCACGCGGACCGGGTAGGGCTTCCACGAGTGAGTCTCGATCAGCATCGCCACCCGGTTGCGCAGCGGGAAGTAGCCGGTCGAAAAGCGCGGCGGCGACACGCCGTCCTCGAAGCCCGAGGCCGGATCGTCGGATTCGACGAACGACGGGTAGTAGGGCAGCGGCAGCGCGCCCTGGCGCGCGAGGTCGTCGATGACCGCATCGCGAAATGTGCGCCCGACGCTGCGCATCTGCGCATCGCCCGAATGCACCGGTTCGACCTGCACCGCGATGTCGTGTTCGAACTGCGCGCCATTGGTCGCGTGCAGGTCCACATAGGCGATCGGATCCCAGGCCTCGACCAGTGCCAGCATCGCCTGCATCTCCGGCGACTCGGCCTTGGCGTAGTCGCGATTGAGATTGTAGTTCTGCGCGGTCGTGCGCCAGCCCATCTCGCGCGGACCGCGCTGGTTGGGACGGTTCCAGGCTGCGAACCGCTCATGGCCATCGGCGCTGAATACGGGCACGAAGACCCAGACCAGCGCGTCGAGCGCGCCGGGCGCGGCGTCGCCGTCGAGCACCTGGCGCAGCGCCAGAAAGCCGGCGTCCTTGCCGTCGATCTCGCCGGCGTGGATGCCGCCCTGGATCAGCACGACCGGAATGCCCTGCGCACGCGCCTGGGCAGGGTCGAGCGTGCCGCTGCGGCTGACGATCAGCGCCTGCATCGGTCGGCCTTCGGGCGTGGTGCCGAATTGGGTGCAGCGCACCGCATCGGGATGCAGGCGGGCGAAGGTGGCGCACAGGCGCACGACCTCATCAAAGCGGCCGGTCTCGATGAAGCCACTGCGCTCGGACACGGTGATACGCGGATCGTCGCTGGCCGAGGCGGACGGCAGCGGCGCGACGAGTGCGGCGGCGAGCAACAGCGGCAGGAACGGGCGGCAGGACATGGGGCGGTCCGGAGGAGAACGACGACGCATGATGCCCGGCCGGGCGCGCCCGCCCAAGGGCAGGTGTCGCGATCGATGGCCCAGCGCCCGGCACTTGCCGCCGTCCGGCGGGCATGGCAGTCGCGGGCCGGACGCGAGGATCGGGTAGGCTGTCGGGTTCCCAGACTGCCTTCGACGTGCCGATGACGACCGTCCAGACCACTGCGGGCCGCATGCCCCGCCAGATCTCCTACATCATCGGCAACGAAGCCTGCGAGCGCTTCAGTTTCTACGGCATGCGCAACATCCTGGTGCCGTTCCTGATCAGTTCGGTGCTGCTGGCCTACCTGCCCGAGGGGCCGGAGCGCGATGGCGCGGCCAAGGACATCTTCCACATGTTCGTGATCGGCGTGTACTTCTTCCCGCTGCTGGGCGGGTGGTTGTCCGACCGGTTTTTCGGCAAGTACCACACCATCCTGTGGTTCTCGCTGATCTACTGCGCCGGTCATGCCTGCCTTGCGCTGTTTGAGAACAATGCCGCGGGCTTCTACACCGGCCTGTTCCTGATCGCGCTCGGCTCGGGCGGCATCAAGCCGTTGGTGGTCTCGTTCTGCGGCGACCAGTTCGACCAGAGCAACAAGGACAAGGCCAAGCTGGTCTTCGACGCGTTCTACTGGATCATCAACTTCGGTTCGTTCTTCGCGTCGTTGCTGGCACCGCTGTTCCTGCGCCATTTCGGGCCGGCCGTGGCCTTCGGCATCCCCGGCATCCTGATGTTCATCGCCACGTTCGTGTTCTGGCTCGGGCGCCGACGCTATATCGACGTGCCGCCGGCCGGTCGCGATCCGCATGCGTTCTTCGAGGTGGTCAAGACTGCGCTGCGTGCCGAGCGCCCGGGGGCGGGCCGTCCTGGCCTGCTGGTTGCGCTGTTCGGCCTCGCGGTCGCCGCGCTGCTGCTCGTGCTGTGGGCGCTGTCGGCGGTGGGCGTGGTGCCGTCGGCATGGGCCGAGTCCTTTAACTTCGTCATTTCGGCGTGTCTGGCACTGGGTGTGATCATCGCTGCCGGTGGTGTCGGTGCCTCGATGCAGCTCGAGCGTGCGCGCGGCGCGCACCCCGATGCCGCGGTCGACGGCGTGCGCGCGGTGCTGCGGATCCTGATCGTATTCGCGCTGGTCACGCCGTTCTGGTCGCTGTTCGACCAGAAGGCCTCGACCTGGATCATCCAGGGCCGCGAGATGGTGATCCCGCACGCGGCCTGGTGGTGGCCGAGCTGGCTGATCCAGGACGCAGCGCAGATGCAGGCGCTCAACCCGCTGCTGGTGATGCTGTTGATCCCGTTCAACAATCTGGTGCTGTACCCGGCACTGCGCGCGATGGGGCTGTCGGTGACGCCGCTGCGCCGTATGGGCTGGGGCATCGCGTTCTCGGGCGTGGCGTGGATCGCCGCCGGCGCGATCCAGTTGTGGATCGATGGCGGCGAACAGGTCTCGCTGGCCTGGCAGTCGCTGCCGTATCTGCTGCTGACCTTCGGCGAGGTGCTGGTGTCGGCGACTGCGCTGGAGTTCGCCTACAGCCAGGCTCCGCAGGCGATGAAGGGCGTGATCATGGCGTTCTGGTACCTGACCAGCACTTTCGGAAGCCTGTGGGTGCTGTTGACCAATGCCGGCGTGCGCAACGAGGCGGTGACCGCGTACATCGCATCGTCGGGGTTGAGCGAAAACGCCTTCCTGATGTTCTTCTTCGCCGGTTTCGCGTTCCTGGCCGCCTTGGCGTTCGCGGCGTACGCACGGCGCTATCCCATGCAGGACCACTACCGTGTCGCCTGATCCGTCCACCCGGAAACCCGCCCGATGAACCTCGCCCCCGTCACTTTGCTGCTGATTGTCGTCACCGCCGTGGTGTCATGGCAGGCGTTCGAGAAGCCGCAGTTGCTCGCCCGGCTGATCCTGTGGCCGCCGGCGGTCGATCGTTATCGCCAGTACGACCGACTGCTGACCCACGGTTTCATCCACGCCGACTGGCAGCACCTGCTCTTCAACATGATCACGCTGTTCTTCTTCGGCGGCGGCATCGAACGCGCGTTCGCGCCGTACATCGGCCCGGTCGGCTTTCTGATGTTCTATCTGTCGGCGATCCTGGTCGCGATCCTGCCGACCTATCTGCGTCACCGGCGCGACCCGCACTACCGCAGCCTGGGCGCCTCGGGCGCGGTGTCGGCGGTGCTGTTCGCGTCGATCCTGCTCAGCCCGTGGTCGAAGCTGTTGGTGTTCTTCATCCCGATGCCGGCAATCGTGTTCGGCGTGTGCTACGTCGGCTACAGCATCTGGATGGACCGCCGAGGCGGCGACAACATCAACCACAGTGCACACCTGTGGGGCGCGGGTTACGGCGTGCTGTTCACCGTGATGATGGAACCGCGCGTGCTCGGCAGCTTCGTCGATCGCTTGATGTCGCCCTCGTTCTTCTAGCGGCGAATGCGGACGTGGTTGGCGTCCGCACTCACTGGTCTTGCATGCGAGGCGTGGTATCCCTGCGCCCACATCCATCAAACGGAGCGCATGTCCATGGCCGTGACACGAGCGAAAGCCACCAGCCTGCTCAACAAGACCGAGATGGGGCTGTACGACGCGAGCCGCGCCAATGCAGTGCGTGGTCTGAGCGAGGCCCAACTCGCCAAGCTGGTGACCCGCGCGCGTACCGCCCGTGATCGTGCGCGGGATCTGGAAAAGCGCCAGCGTCTGGCCTCGCGCAAGTCGACCGGCAGCAAGGCCGGACGGACCGGTCAGGCGAATGCGCGCACGGGCGAGAAGGCCGAACTGCTCGCCGATATCCTGAGCCGCTTCGAGACACGCCAGAAGGACACTGCGAAGGCCGCCAAGGCGGCGGCGACGGCCGCGCGCAAGTCTGCGAAGAAGACCAGCGCGTCGGGCGCACGCAAGCCGGCCGCCAAGTCGGCCGCTGCTGCGCGCTCGACAGGCACGCGGTCCAAGCCTGCCAAGACCGCAAAGACGGCGAGCAAGGCCGCGGCGAAGTCGGGCTCGTCCCGGCGCGCGGCGTCCGGCGCGACATCGACCAACGCCGGCACGACCACCAAGCCGGCTGCGGCCCGGTCGCGCAAGGCAGCCACGTCCACGGCGCGCAAGCCGGCCTCCGCCAAGGCGCCGCCCGCGCCCGCGCGCAAGTCGCGACGCGGATCGCGTATTTCCCCCGAGCGTGCGCTCGACAACACGCGGCAGTTGCTCGAGCAGCACGAAGCACAGGCACGCGCGCCCAAACACTGGGAGGACATCGGTGGCGACGGCGCGGCGGCGGCGGCGCCGGGCTTCCAGTCTCCGCAGGCCCGCGCCAAGGCGCTGGAACTGCACGCTGCCGAAAGCCGGCAGGCCTCGATCAACGGCAGCAGCAGTACGCGCGACCGCAAGAATCAAGGCAAGCGCGATCGCCGGGCAGCGACAGACTGACCGACCGGGCCGGTCGGGTCGGCGGTGTCCGCAACCCGCGTCCGCAGCCGGCGTGACCAGCGCCGGCTGCGTAGCGCAGTGAACCGTTGGCCGCAGCCATGGCGCCGACGGGGCCGGCGACATTCGCGTCCCCCTATTCACATTTCGGTCGATAATTGCGGTATCGTGCGCGGACTGTTCAAGGCGGGATCACGGTACATCGTGGCTCCGATGCGGTAGATCCAATCTCACGACGGCCGGGCTTTCCGGTCGGGACGATCCGCTCCATCGCTTTCGCGTTACCCCTTGCTAGACAGTCGCGGCAGCCGGCCATCCAAACAACGCCGGTCGTCGTGTTCCAATGACCACACTGCTTCAAGGAGTAACACCATGTCAGAGCGCCAGACCGGAACCGTCAAGTGGTTCAACGATGCCAAGGGCTTCGGCTTCATCACCCCGGAAAGCGGCCAGGACCTGTTCGTCCACTTCCGCTCGATCCAGGGCACCGGCTTCAAGTCGCTGCAGGAAGGCCAGAAGGTCTCCTTCAAGGTCGTGCAGGGCCAGAAGGGCCTGCAAGCTGACGAGGTGCAGGCGATCTAATCGTCCGCAGCGTCTGCAAGATCCGGCCCCGGACGGTAACGTCCGGGGCTTTTTCGTATGCGTCGGCCTGGCGGGCGTCGTTCACGACGAGGCCACGTCGATATCGTTAGCGTTTCGTGAGTTCCATGCTGCGTGGACGGCTCGAGGATCGATGATGAGACGGATGGTGCTGTGCGTTTTGCCGCTGTTGCTGCTGGCCTGCCAGCGCGAGGCGCCCGTGCCCGCGCAACCTGCGGCCGGCCCCGCGGGCGTCGATGCCGAGGCGGTGCAGCCGTTGGCCGAAGCGCCGGTCAAGCTCGAGGATGTGGTCGAGATGGACCCGCGCTACATCGTCGGCATCAGCTACCCGCCCGAAGCCAACAAATACCCCGGGTTGGCTGCGGAACTGCATCGCTTCGCGCAGGCGGCCCGCGACGAACTCAAGCAGGCGTTGCCGGGCACCGAGCAGCAGCCGGGCGTGACCTACGATCTGTCGCTGAGCTTCACCACGTTGCTCGACACCCCGCGCGTGCTGGCCATCGCCGCCGATGGCGGCAGCTACACCGGCGGCGCGCACGACAGCCCGATCATCGCGCGCTTCTTCTGGCTGGTTCGGGAAGAGCGGTTGCTCACCGCCGAAGAATTGGTTCCGCGCGCGGCCGACTGGCAGGTGATTTCGGACTACGTACGAGAGCAACTTCATGCGGCGCTGTCCCAGCGCATCGATGCCGACGAACTCGAACCGGCCGAGCGCAGCCGGATGATGCAGACCGCAGGCCGGATGATCGACGAAGGCGCACGGCCGGACGTGTCCAACTTCCAGCAGTTCGAGCCGATCGCCGGTCCGGGCGGCACGCTGGCCGGGCTGCGTTTCGTGTTTCCGCCCTACCAGGTCGGGCCGTACTCGGACGGCGTGCAGACCGTCGAGGTGCCGGCGTCGGTCCTGTTGCCGCACCTGGCGCCGGCGTATCGCGATCTATTCGTCGCTGGCTGAGGCGTCTTGCGCGAGGGTGCCCAAGGTGTGGCCGATCTCGGCATCGAGCCGCAGTGTGGTCAGGGGGTCGGCGCGCGTGACCCCGCGGTTGAGGATCGCCAGCGGCAGGCCGGCCTCGTGGGCCATCTTGGCGAAACGGAAGCCCGAATAGACCATCAGTGAGGAGCCGACGACGAACATCGCGTCGCTCTGCGCCAGTGCGGTCCTGGCTGCCTGCACGCGTGCCTTCGGCACATTCTCACCGAAGAACACCACATCGGGCTTGAGCAAGCCGCCGCAGTGCGGGCACCGCGGCGGCACGAACGCGGCTTCGGACTCGGCGGCGATGTCGGCGTCGCCATCGGGCGCCATCGCGGCCGCGCCGGGGTGCCAGCGGGGGTTGTCGGCGACGAGCCTGGGTTGCAGTGCATCGCGCGCCATCGCGCTGCCGCAGCTCAGGCAGACCACGCGGTCGAGCCGGCCGTGCAGGTCGATCACCGAGCGGCTGCCTGCAGCCTGGTGCAGGCCGTCGACGTTCTGGGTCAGGAGTGTTCCGATCGGACCGGCATCGCCCAGTGCCGCCAGCGCGCGATGCGCGACGTTGGGGCGTGCGACGGAGAATCGCGGCCAGCCGACGAAGCTGCGCGCCCAGTAGCGGCGATAGATCGCAGGGTCGCCGGTGAACGCTTGCCAGGTCACCGGCGCCGGGCGCTTCCAGGCGCCATCGGTATCGCGATAGTCGGGAATGCCGGAGCCTGTACTGATGCCGGCGCCGGTGAGCACGAAGACGCGGCGGAATCCGCCCAGCCAGTCGCGCAGGCGTTCGGGGGCGTCGGTGGCTTCGGCGGCATCGAGGCAGATCGCGGACATGCGGCCATGCTACTCCGGGCCTCTACTTTTCGTAGTACGCGCGCTCGCCCGTGAAGCGGCCTTCCTGGTGACGTGGGTCCACGAGCGAGCGCATCCCTCCAAAGCGAGGTTCTTCACCAGAGTCATGAAGATCCTGCTTCTGCTACTCGATCATGGAGATCGGCTCCGGAGCGCGCGTCGCGCCGGCCGGGGACTGCTCCCGGCTCGGTCAGCCATCCCTGGCTGACTCGCCGCCGCGGGCCATCCATGGCCCGCTATCGCAATCCCCGACCAGCACGACGCACCTGAGGCCGACAAGTGCGCGACTTCTTGTAGGAGGTGACTCTGCGTCTCCTCGAAGTCGGGTTGCCAACGTCCACCGCAGTGGACTGGCAGCCGGTGGCCGCGCCAAGCGCGCCATGGATGGCGCGCGCCCGAGTCAAGGCAGGATGCCTTGACCGAGGGGAGAGCGGCTTCCGGCTGGCAGGCCGCTGCCCATCTGAAGCGGAACGCCCATTTCGGTATTTGGTGGAGAACCAAAAAGAACGCCCGGCGCAGAGCCGGGCGTTCTGGTCAAACTTCACGGTGCGCGATCAGTTCGTCGCGTCCTTCGGATCGGGCGCCAGGCCGCGCTTGATCAGCAGGGGCTCGATCTGCGGCTCGTGGCCGGTGAAGTCCAGGAACAGCTGCTTGGCGTCCTTGCTGCCGCCGCGCGAGAGCAGGGTGCTGCGGAAGCGGTCGCCGTTGGCGCGGGTCAGGCCGCCGTTCTGCTCGATCCACTGCACAGTGTTGGCGTCCAGCACTTCCGACCAGATGTAGGCGTAATAGCCGGCCGCGTAGCCGCCGTTGATGTGGCTGAAGTACGGCGTGCGATAGCGCGGCGGCACCGGCGGGTAGTCCAGGCCGGCCGCCTTGAGCGCGGCAGCTTCGGTCGCCATGACCTCGGACGCCTCCGGCAACTGGTCGGCCGGCAGCTGGTGCAGATACTGGTCGAGCATCGCCGAGCCCAGGTATTCGGTGGTCGCAAAGCCCTGGTTGAACTTGGCAGCCGCCTGCACCTTGTCGAGCAGCTCGGCCGGCATCGGCGCGCCGGTGCGATAGTCCTTGGCGTAATTGGCCAGCACCTCCGGCCAGTCGGCCCACATCTCGTTGACCTGCGAGGGGAACTCGACGAAGTCGCGCGGCACGCTGGTGCCACTGAAGAACGGGTACTTCACGTCCGAGAACATGCCGTGCAGCGCATGGCCGAACTCGTGGAACATCGTGGTCACCTCGTCCCAGGTCAGCAGCGTCGGCTGGCCGGCCTGCGGCTTGGGAATGTTCTGGTGATTGGCGGTGACCGTGAGTGTGCCGTCGAGCTCAGACTGCGAGACATACGAGTTCATCCAGGCACCACCGCGCTTGGACGGGCGTGCGTAGGGGTCGTAGATGAAGATCGCCAGCTGGCTGCCGTCCTCATTGAAGACGTCGTAGGTCCAGGTATCGGGATGGTACTTGGGCAGGTCGGTGCGTTCCTTGAACGTGATGCCGTAGAGCTTGGTCGCGGCGAAGAACACGCCGTTCTCGAGCACGTTCTTCATCTCCAAGTAGGGCTTGAGCTGCGCGTCGTCGAAGCTGTACTTGTCCTGCCGGACCTTCTCCGAGTAGTAGGCCCAGTCCCACGGCTCGAGCTGGAACGTGGGCTCGCCCTTGGCGGCCTGTTCGCGGTCGATCATCGCCTGCAGTTCGGCGGCTTCGCGCTTGGCGTTGGCGACGGCGGCCGGCGCCAGCTGGCCGAGCATGCCGTTGACGGCTTCGACGGTACCGGCGGTCGAATCTTCGAGGATGAAGGCGGCCTGGTTCGGATAGCCCATCAGGTTGGCACGCTCGGCGCGCAGCTTGAGGATCTGCGCGATCACGCCGGTGTTGTCGTACTGGTTGCCGCGGCTGCCGCGAGCGACCGAGGCCTTGTGGATGCGCTCACGCAGCGCCCGGTTGTTGATCTGCGGCAGCGGCGGCTGGCCGGTGGTGTTGAGCAGGGTGATGACGTACTTGCCGTCCAGTCCGCGCGACTTGGCGGCTTCGGCCGCGGCAGCGATCTGCGCCTCGCTCATGCCATCGAGTTCGGCCACGGTGTCGACCACGACAGCCGAGTCGTTGACTTCGTTGAGCACGTTCTGGCTGAAGGTCGTCGAGAGTTTGGCCGACTCGGCGTTGATGCGCCGCATCTGTTCCTTCTGCGCGTCGCTCAGATTGGCGCCGGCGCGGACGAACATGGTGTGGTAGCGCTCGACCAGACGCTGGCCCTCGGCATCCAGGCCGAGCGAGCCGACGTTCTTGTAGAGCGTGTCGACGCGGGCGAAGAGCTTGGGATTGAGCATGATCGCGTCGCGGTGCGCGGCGAACTTGGGCGCGTAGTCGGCGTCGATCTGCTTGCGGGTGTCGTTGGTGTCGGTGCCGTTGAGGTTGCCGAAGATCCGGCGTGCGCGCGACAGCAGTTCGCCGGACTTCTCAAGCGCGACGATCGTGTTGTCGAAGGTCGGCGGCTCGGGATTGTTGGCGATCGCCTCGATCTCGCGCAGGTTCTCGGCCATGCCGGCGTCGAATGCGGGGCCGAAGTGCGCGTCCTGGATCAGGTCGAAGCGCGGATAGCGCAGATCGAGCGTGCTTTCCACGAACAGCGGATTGTCGGCGGGGCGCTGGGCGCTTGCGGCAGGCGCGACCGCGGTGGTGCCCGAGGACTGGGCGAAGACGGGCAGGGCGGACACGGCGAGGGCCGCACACAGTGCGGCGGCAAGCGGGTGCTTGAGCAAGGGTGACTCTCCGGGTGACGTGACCGCCTAGGCTAGCTTATCGGACGTCGCGATGACCGTGCCGGAAGTCCGAGCCGTGTTTGTATAATTCATTCAACGGGATGGACGATATTTTTCGTGCGATGCATGATGGTTCGGCGGGCGCGCCAGTCGGGCGACGTCATCGATGCAGGATCTGCGGCAGACTGGCGAGCCACGTTCCCGCCCGTCACTGCCATGACCACGATCCACGAGTTCACCGCCCGTACGCTGGACGGCGTCGACCAGCCGCTGTCGGATTTCGCCGATCGCGTGCTGCTGATCGTCAACGTCGCCTCGCGCTGCGGATTCACGCCGCAGTACGCCGGCCTGCAGGCGCTGTGGCAGGACTATCGCGACCGGGGGCTGGTGGTGCTCGGGTTTCCGTGCGATCAGTTCGGCCACCAGGAGCCCGGCGATGCGAACGCGATCCGCAGCTTCTGCGCGCTCAACTATGCGGTCGACTTCCCGATGTTCGCCAAGGTCGAGGTCAATGGGCCGAATGCGCATCCGCTGTGGGCCTGGCTGGGCGGGCAGAAACGCGGCTTGCTGGGCACCCGACGGATCAAGTGGAACTTCACCAAGTTCCTGGTCGGCCGCGACGGCTGCGTCCGTGCGCGCTATGCGCCGTCGACGGCGCCAGCCGCGTTGCGTGGACGGATCGAGACGATCCTCGACGAAGACCCGAGCCCTGTGCGGCGCTGAGCGCGGCCGGCTGCGCGGACATGACACGCCGGCGCGCGCGACGAAAGTCGCCCGGCCTTACTTCTCGACGAAGGCGCGCTCGAACACGTATTGCCCCGGCGTGCCGATGCGCGGTGCGGCCTCGAAGCCGCGGGCATCGAGCAGGCCGCGGAAATCGGCCAGCATCTGCGGGCTGCCGCAGATCATCGCGCGATCAAAGGCCGGGTCGAGCGGGGCCAGGCCGAGGTCGGCGGCCATGCGACCGCTGTCGAGCAGCTCGGTCAGCCGGCCGCGGTGGCTGTGGCCGTCGAACATGAAGTCTTCGCGGGTGACGGCCGGGTAGTACAGCAACTGGCGCGAAATCTGCTCGCCGAGGAATTCGTGCCGCGGCAGCTCGTTGACGATGTAGTCGCGATAGGCCAGGTCCTGGGCCGAGCGCACGCCGTGGGTGACGATCACCTTCTCGAAGCGCTCGTAGGTCTCTGGATCCTTGATCACCGACAGCCACGGCGCAAAGCCGGTGCCCGTGCCCAGCAGGTACAGATTGCGGCCCGGATGCAGATCGTGGATCAGCAGCGTGCCGGTCGGCTTGCGGCCGACCAGAATCTGGTCGCCCGGCTGGATGTGCTGCAGACGCGAGGTCAGCGGGCCGTTGTCGACCTTGATGCTGAAGAACTCGAGCTGCTCCTCCCAGTTCGCGCTGGCGATCGAGTAGGCGCGCAGCAGCGGCTTGCCCTCGACCTGCAGGCCGATCATCACGAACTGGCCGTTGTCGAAACGGAAACCGTCGTCGCGGGTCGTGGTGAAGCTGAAGTACGCGTCCGTCCAGTGGCGGACGTCGAGCACCGTTTCGGAACCAAAGGCGGAGGACATAGAAGGCAAGGCGAGGCGCGGAGCCGCCCATCTTAACAGAGCGATGAGACCGGTTCTCATCTGCGACCTGGTGTCGCAGCCTGCGCGCCGGCTGGAAGAGGCGGAGCTCGACTAATGCGGCCCGCTTTCCTCGTTCGGCCGTGCCCGGCGGTCGCCGAGCAGGGCACTGAGCACGATCGCGATGCCCAGGCCTGCGCCGGTCAGGAACAGCAGCAGCGCGATCGCCGGATAGCCGAACAGCCGCGGGCCGCCGGGGTTGTCCATCATCAGCGCCGAGGCCAGGATCAGCGCCGCGGTGACCACGCCCGCGGCGATGCGATTGGCGATCTTGTGCAGGCTTTCGAGCAGATGCGATTCCTCTAGCCCGGTCAGGCGCACGCGCAGGCGGTTCTCGGCCAGCAGCGACAGCACATTGGACACCTTGCGCGGCGCCTCGCGGACCAGTTCCTGCAGGTCCATCATCTCGCTGGCGAGATTGGCCGGCGAGAGCGACTTGCGCAGGCGCTGGCGCATCATGTCGTTGAGGTGCTCCTCGACGACGCGCTTCATGTCCATGTCGGGCGCCAGCGTGCGCACGACCGATTCGAGGTGCAGCAGCGTCTTGCCCAGCAAGCTCATCTCCGGCGCGGTGCGCAGGCCGCAGGCGGTCGCCAGGCGCACCAGGTCGAGCACCAGGCGGCCCTCGGTCTGGCCGGTGGCGCCCGACTGCGCGGCGTAGCGCGCGACCAACTGGCCGACATCGCGGTAGTAGCGCTCCTCGTCGAAGTCCTCCAGGCGCGTGCCCATGGCGATGCCCTCGGCGGCGACCTGCTCGCCGCGGCCATCGACCGCGGCGAACAGCAGCTTGAGCAGGCGCTCGCGGGTGCGTGGCGGCACGTGCGCCACCATGCCCAGGTCGAGCAGCGCCAGTCGACCGTCGCGGGTGTAGAGCAGGTTGCCCGGGTGCGGATCGGCGTGGATCTCGCCGTGGACGAACACTTGGTCGAGATAGCCGTGCAGCAGCGCGGTCGCCAGTGGCGCCATGTCGCGCTCGGTGCGCTGCAGGCCGCTGATCGCAGTGACCTTGGTGCCTTCGACCAGTTCCATCGTCAGCAGCCGCGGCCGGGTCAGGTCCCAGATCGGCTTGGGCACGAACAACGATGGGTAGGCGGCGAAATGCGCATCGAAGCGATCGAGGTTCTCCGCCTCGTCGCGATAGTCGAGCTCGGCCAGCAGCGTGCGCCGGAACTCGTGCACCCAGTCGGCGAAGCGCACGCGCCGGCCGAGGTCGGTGACCCGGTCGATGCCGCCAGCCAGCCGGGCGAGCGTGTCGAGGTCGTCGCGGATCTGCTCCACGATGCCCGGGCGCTGCACCTTGACCGCGACGGCGCGGCCGTCGCGCAGCGTGGCGCGATGCACCTGCGCCAGCGAGGCGCTGCCCAGTGGCGTCTCGTCGAAGCTGTCGAAGACCTTGTTGATGCGCACGCCCAGCGCGTCCTCGACCGCGGCGTGGATCACCTGGAACGGCACCGGCGCGACATCGTCCTGCATCCGTTCCAGCGCGGCGAGATAGGCCGGCGGCACCATGTCCGGACGTGTCGACAGCGCCTGGCCGATCTTGATGAAGGTCGGGCCGAGCGCCTCGAGGTCATCGACGAACGCCTCCGGCCGGCCGGCAGTGTCGGCCTCGTCGACCTCCACCGTCGCCGCGTCCAGGTCGAATCCAGTCAGCACGCCGGCCTTGCGGTACTTCATGAGGAAACGCAGGATCTGCGCGTTGCGCGCGAGCGCCTGGCGGATATCGGTCATCGCGGAACTCCGTTGATGCGAGCAGCGTACGCAGCGCCGCGTCAACGCCGTCTCACGGCAGCGGCGCGACGGGCGCAGCCTGCACCGTTCCGACCTGCCGCCGCGTCAGCGGTAACCCGCGGCCTGCAACTCGAACAACTCGGCGTAGCGGCCACCCTCGGCCATCAACTGGGCGTGCGAGCCGCTGGCCTCGATCCGGCCTTGCTCGAGCACCAGGATGCGGTCGGCCATGCGCACGCTGGAGAAGCGGTGCGAGATCAGCACCGCGGTGCGCTGATGCGACAGCTCCTTGAAGCGTCGGAACACCTCGTACTCGCTGCGCGCATCGAGCGCGGCGGTGGGTTCGTCGAGGATCATGACCTGGGCCTCGCGCATGTAGGCGCGTGCGATTGCGACCTTCTGCCACTGGCCGCCCGACAGATCGACGCCGTTGCGGAAGCGCCGGCCGATGATCTGATCAAAGCCGTCGGGCAGGCCGGCGATGATCTCATCGGCCATCGCCCGATGCGCCGCGTCGACGATCCGCGCGTGATCGTCCATCGCCTCGATGCGCCCCACGCCGATGTTCTCGCCGGCGGTCAGGTGGTAGCGCACGAAATCCTGGAAGATCACGCCGGTATTGGCGCGCAGCGCCTCGAGGTCGTAGTCGCGCAGGTCGCGGCCGTCGAGCAGGATCCGCCCCTCGTCGGGGTCGTAGAGCCGCGCCAGCAGCTTGACCAGCGTGGTCTTGCCGGCGCCGTTCTCGCCCACCAGCGCCAGCACCTCGCCAGCGTGCAGGGTGAAGTCGAGGTGCCGGACCGCCCAGCGCTCGCTGCCCGGATAGCGAAAGCCCACGTTCTCGAAGGTGAAGCCCTGGCGGATCGGCTGCGGGAATGGCACAGGATCGCTTGGCGAGGCGATCTCCGGTTCGATCGCGAAGAACGAGAACAGGTCGTCCAGATACAAGGCCTGGCCGGCGACCTGCGAGAAGCCGACCAGCAGGCCTTCGAGCAGCTGACGCAGGCGCAGGAAGCTGCCGGCCAGGAAGGTCAGGTCGCCAATGCTGAAGTCGCCGCGCACCGTGCGCCAGGCGATGTAGCCGTAGGCGACGTAGTAGCCCAGCGAGCCGAGCGCGGCCAGCAGGGTGCCCCACAGCGCCCGGCGCCTGGCGAGCGCGCGGTTGGCGAGGAAGAACCGGTCGGCCAGCGTGCGGTAGCGATCGATCAGGAACCGGTGCAGGCCGAAGATCTTCACTTCCTTCGCCGTCTCGACGCTGGCGCCACTCTGGCGCACGTATTCGAGCTGGCGACGTTCGGGCGTCCACTGGAAATTGAGCGAGTAGCCCAGCGCGTTGAAGTGCGATTCGCCGATGAAGGCCGGCACCAGCGCGACGGCCAGCAGCACGATCAGCCAGGGCGCGTAGACCAGCAGGCCGATCGCGAAGCTCGCGACCGTGATCGCATCCTGCACCTGGCCGAACAACTGCCCCATCAGGTTCATGCGGCCCATGGTCTGGCGGCGCGCGCGGTCGAGCTTGTCCTGCAGTTCGGGGTCCTCGAAGTCTTCGAGGTCCAGGGTCGCCGCGTGTTCCATCAGCCGGATGCTGGTGGCGTTGGTGAACAGCTCCGACAACAACGTGTCGGCATAGCTGACCAATCGCCCGAGCAGGTCGGAGCCGATCGCCAGCGCGAACTCCAACGCAAGCAGCCCGGCAAGCGTGTCGAGCGCACCGCTCGACCAGGCCTGGGCCAAGGTCGTGAAGCCGCCGTCCAGGCCGACGACGCGGATCGCCTCGTCGATGATCAGCTTGCCGACGTAGAGCATCGCCACCGGCAGGAACGCGCGGACCAGACGCAGGCCGAGGCTGGCGAGCGTCAGCGGCCGGCTGGTCTGCCAGATCATGCGCAGGAACGGCCGCAGGTTGCGCATCGCGTCGAAGCGCTCGCGCAAGGTGGGGCGGCCATCGGTGCGGAGCGGTTTGGCGGAGGCGGAGGCGGGCATGGCCCATTGTCGCGCCAACGGCGTCGACGCGTCGGCATGCCGGCGCATCCTGCGCATGCCGGCCGCTCACGCCGGACACGGAAGGCGCCGCCAGCGGCGACGCCGCATCGCCGTCAGCCGCTGCAGCCGCCGCCGCAGCCCCCGCAGCACACCGAGGCCACGCGCTCGATCTGGCTCGCGCGGATCGGATGGCCGGCCTGGGCGAGGATCGTGACCAGATCGTCGCCGGACGCGGTGGTCGAGACGCGCAGCACGCCGGTGATGTCGATGTCCGCCAGGCCGGCCGGATCGAGGGTCTGCAGCAGGCGCTCGACGGCGTCGATATCGATCTGCGGACGGTCGAGGTGGATGTTGAACTGCATCGCGGTGTCCTCTGGGCAGTGGGGCGGGCGGTGCGGCCATGCTGGGGCGGCCGGCGCCCGGGCGCCCTGATCTCGATCAACGTCCGGCTTCGCCGCGTCCTGGCGCTCATAAGCCGGCCGCGCACGTCTCGCTCGCCGCCCGAGGCTGCGGACGTGGCATCTGGATGTGTTCCATCGGCTCGGACGGCAGCAGATCACGACGATCGAGGCGAATATGCATGACGGCTGCGCCGGGGAAACGGTGCACGACGGTGCGCCGTGCACGCCCGCGACCCATTGGCCTGGGGCCGTGGCGCGACGCCTTGGGCTCAGCCCAGGCGCCGTCCGATCTCGCGCGGCAGCGCCAGTTCCTGCCAGCCCTGCGCCTGGACATGGCGCAGCACCGCGACCACGTCGTCGCAGGCGCGGCGCACCGCGTCGCCGAGCGCGGCCCCGGTCATCATCCGGCCGCCGACCAGCGCGGCGAACATGTCGCCGGTGCCCTTGACCGCATGCGCGACGGCGGGATGTTCGAACGTCTCCCAGCCCTGCGCCGAAACCGCGAGTACCTGGACCACGCCGGGCGGGCAGGTCTGGGGCGCGGCGCTGGTGACCACGACCCATTCGGTGACCGGGCCGAGCAGACCGGCCGCGGCCTGCGCGCAGTCGTCGAGCGTGTGCAGCGGGCGACCGGCGAGTTGTTCGAGTTCGAAGTGATTCGGGGTCAGGCCATGGGCGCGCGGCAGCAAGTGATCGCGCCAGATCGGAACCAGCGCAGGATCGGTGTAGATGCCGGTGTCGTGGTCGCCGATGACCGGATCGATCTGCATCCGCAGCCCCGGGTTGCGCACTCGCATGCGGTCCAGCCAGGCCGCCAGCGCCAGGCCCTGGGCCGGCGAGCCGAGATACCCGACCAGCAGATGCCGCGCGCGGGTGATCACCTCGCGCGCTTCGAGGTCCTCGAGCAGACCTTCGAACCAGTCCAGCGGCAGCGGCGCGCCATGCATCGTCGGATAGTGCGGCGTGTTGCCGAATACCACCGTCGGCACCGGTGCCACCTGCAGCCCGAGTGCCTGCAGCACCGGCACTGCGATGCTGTTGCCGACGCTGCCGTAGACGACCTGCGACTGCACCGATACGACGTCGATGAGGCGGGTGCCGACCGCCGGCGATTGGAGCAGGGCGCTCATCGCGGCTGCGCCGCGGAGGCCAGCCCCGGCCAGTAATGGCTGTCGGGCAGGCCGCGGTCGCCGAAGATCGCCGTGCCCACGCGCACCGTGGTCGCGCCCTCGGCGATCGCCAGTGCGAAATCGCCGGACATCCCCATCGACAGCTCGTCCATCGCCACGCCCGACGGCGCTTCCTGACGCAGCCGGTCGCGCAACGTGCGCAAGCGCACGAAACAGGGACGCACCAGCGCCGGATCGGGCGAGAACAATGCGAGCGTCATCAGGCCGCGCACGCGCAGCGACGAGAATGCGCCCAACTGCCGCACGAAGCCCGCGACCTCGTCGGGCGCCAGGCCGAACTTGCTCGACTCGGCCGAGGTATTGACCTGGACCAGCACGTCGAGCGCGCGCCCCTTCGCCTGCAACTGGCGGTCCAGCGCCTCGGCGACCCGCAGGCTGTCGAGGGCCTGGAACTCACTGGCGAAGCGCGCGACGTACTTGGCCTTGTTGGTCTGCAGGTGGCCGATCAACACCCAGCGAAGATCGTCGAGATCGGCCATCGCCTCGGCCTTGCCCAGCGCCTCCTGCACCTTGTTCTCGCCCAGTTCGCGCAGGCCGATCGCGTGCGCCAGGCGCAGCCGCGTCTCATCGACGGTCTTGCTGACCGGCAGCAGGCGCACCTGCGCCGGATCGCGTCCGGCGGCATGGCAGGCATCTTTGATGCGCGCGCGCACTGCATCGAGGCGGCTGCGCAGCGCGGCGGCGGGATCGTTCGGGGCGTCGGTCATCGGTCCTGCATCGTGACGGTCGGTGCCGGCCTGCAATTGCGGCCGGAAGCGAACAAGGATACGCCTCGCGGATCGGCGCCGTGCGCCGCCACGGGTCTGCGCCGTGGCGCGCGGGTGGTCGGCTGCCGCGACGGAGCGGAAGGCCTAGAATGGGCGGGTTTCCCTCCGCCAGCTACGAGCCAGCCGTGTCCGCAAGCCACTCCCCGCATGCCGCGCCTTCCGGCGCGCCCGTGTCGATCCGCCAGGACGACCTGATCCAGTCGGTCGCCGATGCGCTGCAGTACATCAGCTACTACCACCCGGTCGATTACATCCGCAATCTCGCCGATGCCTACGAACGCGAGGCCTCGCCCGCGGCGAAGGATGCGATGGCGCAGATCCTGATCAACTCGCGCATGTGCGCCGAGGGCCACCGTCCGATCTGCCAGGACACCGGCATCGTGACCGTGTTCCTTGCGATCGGCATGCAGGTGCGCTGGGACGACGCCACGATGGGCGTGGAGGACATGGTCAACGAGGGCGTGCGCCGCGCCTACAACGATCCCGACAACAAGCTGCGCGCCAGCGTGCTGGCCGATCCGGCGGGCGCGCGCCGCAACACCCGCGACAACACGCCGGCGGTGGTCAACGTCAAGGTCGTGCCCGGCAACACGGTCGAAGTGATCGTCGCGGCCAAGGGCGGCGGCTCGGAAGCCAAGTCGAAGTTCGCGATGCTCAACCCGTCCGATTCGATCGTCGACTGGGTGCTCAAGACCGTGCCGACGATGGGCGCGGGCTGGTGCCCGCCGGGCATGCTCGGCATCGGCATCGGCGGCACTGCCGAAAAAGCGATGCTGCTGGCCAAGGAATCGTTGATGGAGCCGATCGACATCCAGGACCTGATCGCGCGCGGGCCGTCGAACCGGATCGAGGAGCTGCGCGTGGAGCTCTACCAGAAGGTCAACGCGCTGGGCATCGGCGCGCAGGGCCTCGGCGGGCTGACCACCGTGCTCGACATCAAGATCAAGGATTACCCGACCCATGCGGCGAACCTGCCGGTGGCGATGATCCCCAACTGCGCGGCGACCCGGCACGCGCACTTCACCCTCGACGGCAGCGGGCCTGTGACCCTCGACCCGCCGTCGCTCGCCGACTGGCCCGAGCTCACCTACAACCCACGCAATGCGCGTCGGGTCGACCTGAATACGATCACCCCGGAGGAGGTCGCCAGCTTCCGGCCGGGCGAGGTGGTGCTGCTCAACGGCAAGCTGCTGACCGGGCGCGACGCCGCCCACAAGCGCATGGTCGACATGCTCAACCGTGGCGAAACGCTGCCGGTGGACTTCACCAACCGCTTCATCTACTACGTCGGCCCGGTCGACCCGGTGCGCGAAGAGGTCGTCGGCCCGGCCGGACCGACCACCGCCACGCGCATGGACAAGTTCACCCGGCAGATGCTCGAGCAGACCGGCCTGCTGGGCATGGTCGGCAAGGCCGAGCGCGGCCCGGCGGCGATCGAGGCGATCCGCGACAACCGCGCCGTCTACCTGATGGCGGTCGGGGGTTCGGCCTATCTGGTGTCCAAGGCGATCAAGGCCAGCCGCGTCGTCGCGTTCGAGGACCTGGGCATGGAGGCGATCTACGAGTTCGAGGTCAAGGACATGCCGGTGACGGTGGCCGTGGATGCGAACGGCGAATCGGTCCACGAGACCGGCCCGCGCACCTGGAAGGCGAAGATCGCCGGCATCCCGCTCGAGGTCGTCTGACCGGCGAGCGCTGGAGATGGGATCGGACGGCGCCTGCGGGCGCCGTTCGCGTCTGCGCAGGCGGCCTTCGGACTCAGTCGACGTAGTCGTCGAAGGTCTTGCGCCGACCGAACGGCATCAGATGCTGGCTGACGATGCCGCGCGGCACCGTCTCGAGCTTCATCACGCCGTACTCCTGCGGCCAGGCATCGCGCTCGCGCGGGAGCTTGAACGTGCCCATCAGCATGTCGACCAGCGGCAGATGGATCGCGTAGTTGACGTCGATGTAGTCCTGCTGGCGGGCGTGGTGCCAGTGGTGATAGCGCGGCAGCACCAGCACGTATTCCAGCCAGCCGAAGCGCACGCCGATGTTGGCGTGGGCGACGACCGCCTGCAGGCCGACCAGGATGACGTAGGCATTGACCGCCGGCGTCGAGAAGCCGAGTACCAGCAAGGGCAGCAGCACGACGCTGCGCGTGAGCACGATCTCGACGAAATGGATCCGCGAACCGGCCAGCCAGTCCATCTGGCGGCTGGAGTGATGCACCGCGTGGAAGCGCCAGAGCCAGGGAATGTTGTGGTAGGCGCGGTGCAGCAGCGCCTGGGCCATGTCGGCCACGAACACCGCGATCAGGAACTGCGCCCACACCGGCAGCGACTGGATCGCCCGCTCCAGCGCCGGGAACGCGGCGAAGCTGGCGATCGTGGAGGTCGAGGCCGTGACCAGGATCAGGATGAACTGCACCAGCACATGGCTCATGAAGAAGTACGTCAGGTCGGTGCGCCAGCCTGGGCGCAGCGGCGAGACACGGCGCTTGCCCAGGTAGTGCTCCAGCGGGACGAACACCAATGCCGAGAAGAACAGCGAGATCACGAACCAGTCCAGGCCCAGCGAGTAGGGCGTGTGGCCGATGGCGTCGAATTGCACATTGGTGCCGCCCAGCAGCACCGCCAGCGTCGCGCCGGCAACGCCGATCGTGGCGATGCGCTTGTTGCGGTCGCGCAGGATGGCCACCGTGCCGAGCACGAACGCTGCGACCAGGCCGATCAGCAACAGGTTGCGCGCGAAGCCCTCGTCGTAGACCGCGCGGAACTCCTTGCTGGTCAGTAACTCGGGAAAATGGAAGCAGACGACGCCAAAGACGCTCAACAGCCCCAGCAGCGCCGAGGCGTAGGCGAAGAACGAACGGCGCGGACGCGCGACAGGGGCGGCGTCATGCGGTGGCGGGGGTGCGGCTGCCTCCATGCGCGGGTCCTGGTATGCGGCAGCGCCGCGGGCGAGCCGATCATAGCCGCTCGCGGCGGTGGCGCCGCAAGCCCCGGATCGGCGCCTGCGGTGCCTGGTGGCGCGGGCCGGCCGCCCGCGCCGTCGGTCAGAACCAGTCCATCAACGAGATGCCCAGGCCGACGTAGGTGGCCTTGTGGTTGTAGTCGATCAGGCTTTCGCCGTAGCCGTCGAATACCTGCAGATGGCCGCGGAAATTGCGGTGGATCGGAAAGCCCCAGTCGAACTGCAGGGCGCCGTGCGAGCGGTCGCCGCCGCGTAGCGAATGCCGGGCCATCAGCGAGAACTGGTGGCCGTCGCGCACGTGGGTCAGCGTCAGGTCGCCACGCCCCATGTAGTCGGCGATATCGGGGTTGTCGCTGTCGCTGCCTTCGCCCAGCACGATCCACGGCCGCGCGGTCAGCGCCCAGTTCTGCCGATCGAAGCCGAAGTTGAACATCACCCGGTTCCAGCTGCGCGACAGCGGGTCGCCGCGGCCGTTGGACTGGTGGTTGATGCCGATCCCGGTCATGCGCCCGCGCCAGCCACCCGGCAGGCCATAGTTGTTGCGGAAGACCAGCAGGATCTCGGGCTCGTAATTGGTCTCGCGGAACGGGCGCGAGGCCTCGCTGTTGTAGACCTGCCAGCGCGAGCTCTGGGTGTAGCCCATCCAGATGTCGCCGTTGTTGCCGAACAGGTTCTCCACCGCCTTGGTCTTGAAGCTGATCTGGAACTTGGCCTCGGTGCTGTCGAGCAAGAGCGGGTCGGTGACCGTGTTGGCCGGATTGGGCGAACTGGGCGTGCGGTTGACATCCGAGGTCCAGAACACCGGCAGCAGGTACAGCGGCTTGTAGGCACGCAGATTGAAGATGCCGAGCTTGGAATCCTTGGCCAGTTCCCAGCGACTGTCGAGCAGCGAGCCCTGCCCGGCGTTGGCGATCGCATCGTCCAGTCCGCGGGTGGTGTCGCGCGCATAGAGGTTGCGGTTGGCCGGTTCGGCGGACAGCGCCTCGGCGAGCGCGGCGGGATCGCGGCGCAGTTCGCGCGCGCGCTCGGCGGTGACGTCGGCCTGCGGCGTCGGCGGCGCTTGGCGGCCGGCGAAGGCGTCGTAGCACGCCAGGCGTTGCGCGTCCTGTTCCAGTGCCAGGCAGGCCTCCAGGCTGGCGGGCGCGGACGGTGCGGCCGGAACGGTCTGCGCCACGGCGTGCGTGGATAGGCCAGCGAGCGCGGCCGGGAGCAGGGCGATGCGGAGTTTCATTGCGGGGCGTCCTTTGCGATCAGCAGGTTCTGGGGGTCGGCATTGACGACTTCGGCGACGTGCTCGTCGATGTCGCGGTTGACCGAGGTGTCGACGCCGACGCTGGTCGCCGGCTCAATGTCGTGATGATCGGCGACCGCGCCCTCGTCGCGCGTGAGGACGACATGGGTGGTGGTGCGCGGCCCCTGGATGCCCGCGCGCCAGAAGGCGCCCTTGACGCGGCGGATCGCTTCGCCGCGGGTCTTGCCCAGGTCGCTCTTGCGCTGGTCCACCCAGCCGAAGAACCGCAGTACGCTGCCAGAGGCCCCGAACTCGACCAGTGTCCACGACGGACCGGGATCGGTCAGGACGTCGTCGATCGCAGCGATCTCGGTCAGGCCGATCGTCTGCGCCTGCCGGATCGAATGGCTGGCGTCGATGTTCATCGTGAAATCGAAGCGCCGGCGCGGATTGCTGCTGTAGTTGAGGATCACCGCCTTGAACACCAGCGCATTGGGTAGGCGCAACTCGTTGCCCTCGGCGGTGACCAGCACCATCGCGCGTGCGCTCAGCGAGGCGACCCGGCCCTCGTAGCTGTCGATCTTGACCGTCTCGCCCGGTTCGAACGGCCGGCGCAGGCTCAACAGGATGCCGGCGATGTAGTTCTCGGCGATGTCCTTGAATGCGAAGCCCATCGCGATGCCCAGCACACCCGCCGAGCCGAACACCACGCCGATCACCGCGGTCGCGTTGAGCAGGTCCAGTGCGATCACGATGCCGATCAGCAGGATCGCGGCCTGCACCATGCGGCGCAGCAGGCTGTCGAGATAGGGGTTGCGCGTGCGCAGGTGCAGCCAGTGCAGGCGCTGGGATATCACCCGGCCCAGCCATGCGGCGAGCGCGACGACCAGCAGTGCGGCCAGCAGCAGCGGCAGATTGGCGAGCAGGCGCATGAAACGGCTGACCGTTTCGTCGTACACCGCATCGAAGCGACCGCGCACGTCGGCCTCTTGGAACGCTTGCGCCGCGCTCGGCGGCGGGGTGTCGAGCGCCTGGGCGCCCTCGGTCGTGTCGGGGGCGGGTGCTGCCGAAGCGGCCGGGGCTGCACTGGGTGGCGCGCTCGGTGCGGCCAGGCTCGGGCCGGCAAGGAGGCCGGCCACGAGCGCCAGCAACACGACCGCCGACAGGCTGCGCAATCGCCCACGGCGGGGCGGCGGGAAGGGGGCGTAAAGGGAATCGGTCATCGTGTCATTGTGGACTCAGAACCACCAGGCGAGTGCGAAAATCGCCAGCATCGAGACCGCCAATGCGAGTTTCAACGCCACGCCCAGTGCGATGCCCAGCCACGTGCCGACCCCGACCTTGGCCGCATGGCCGAGGCCGGCAGGATAGAGATTGCGGCGACTGATCAGCTCGCCCACCACCGCGCCGACGAAGGGGCCGGCGAACAGGCCCGGCAGGCCGAAGAACAGACCGACGAAGGTGCCGACCACGGTGCCCAGCAGCGCCAGCGGACTGGCCCCCACGCGTTTGGCGCCGACCGCGGTGGCCCAGAAGTCCACCGCGAACGAGACTGCAGTCAACAGCCCGAGCAGGACGAGCGGCAGCGCGCCCACCCGCTGAAAATCGTCGGCCCAGGCCGCCGCAAGCAGGCCGGCGAACACCAGCGGCAAACCGGGCAGGGCAGGCAACACAACGCCGGCCAGGCCGACGGCAACCAGCAGCCCGGCAAGTAGGTACAGGGCCAGGCTCAGATCCATGTCGGGCCCCCTGGATCGGGAGTAAGAGACCCCCGGAACGGGCCTTTTGCGGACGATTGCATTTTCATAAATGCCGGGTTACTTTGCAGCCGCTGTGTTTGTCAAGGTCACCGTGAATCGTGACCCTGCATCAAGTCGCTGGCTCGTTCCACCGGTCCGCTGCATCGTCGCACCCGTGTTCTCCTTGCAACCAGCCGCCCGACAGGCGTAATCGCTCGATTCATCGAACAGTTTCAGGGAGAGAGAGCAACATGGCAGAGCGCGAAACCGGTACCGTGAAGTGGTTCAACGATGCCAAGGGATTCGGATTCATCAGCCGTGAAAGCGGCGAAGACGTTTTCGTGCATTTCCGCGCCATCCAGGGCACGGGCTTCAAGAGCCTGCAGGAAGGCCAGAAGGTCAGCTTCACCGTCGTCCAGGGCCAGAAGGGCCTGCAGGCCGACGCCGTGACGCCGCTCTGACCAGCTGCGACGCTTCAAGAAAAACCCGGCCATCGGCCGGGTTTTTTTTTGCGCGCCAAGCAGGGGCCGGGTCAGTAGGCGTAGGCGCGTCCGTTCTGGATGCGAACGGGCGAACCCTCGCGGATGCCGTCCAGATCGCCCTGGCTGACCACCGTCGTGCGGCCGTCCTGCATGCGCACGTGCACGTTGTACTGGCGCGCGCCCTCGACGCGGTTCTGGATTGCGTTGCCGGCCACCGCGCCACCCACGGCGCCCGCGCCGATCGCCACGTTCCGTCGCCCGTGGCTGTCGGTGTTGCGACGCGCAAGCTCCTTGGCCGCGACCGCGCCGACGATGCCGCCGATGATCGGTCCGGCGACATTGGGATTGCGATCACCGCCGACGACTTCGATGCGGGTCACGGTGCCGCAGTCATAGCACTCGCCGCGGCCATAGCCATTGCCGTATCCGCCACCGTACCCGCCATAGCCCGGCGAGTAGCCGGGTGACGACGCGCAACCGGCCAACGCCATCGAGGCCGCGACCACCGCCGTTCCGATCAGACGAGATTTCATGACAACTCCTAACGTGTAGCGGGCCCGCTGCCCGACACTGCCCACGCTAGGGCCGAGAATGTGAACGAGACAGCAATCCTCCCGGCGTGTCGCCTGCGCAAAGGCTGACGTCCAGTATCGATTCAGCCGCCTCTTCCCACTACCGCAGGTCGCGATGGCATCCGCTGCAGGTCTCGCCGATTACGGCGATGGTCGTGCGCAGACTGGCGCAGTCGCCCGGCGGCGCAGCCAGCGCAGCGTCGAGCGCGCGCCGTGCGGTGTCGGCATGCTCGGCGAACCGGCGATGGTCGCGCAGGTCGGGGAACGCCGGCGCCAGGTCGTCGGACAGGACCCGCAACGCGCGCAGATGGGGGCGCGCGTCGGCCGCCGCGCAACGACCGGCGCTGGCATCGCTCTCCAGGCCCGCCATGTGGGCCTGGTAGAGCTGCATCAGCGCGGTGGGGTAGTGATCCTGCCAACCCCGTCGGCTCTCGAGTGCGCGCAGCACCACGACGAGTGCGAAGATCCCGACCACCAGGCCGATGCCGAACACCACGGCGTAGCGAGCGGTCGCCGACGGCGGTGTGTGGACGATATGCGGTGGCTCGGGCGTGGACATTGCGCACTCCAGGCGGTGGCGGGGCGGCGCGACCATAGCATCGCGGGGCGTGCCGGGCGGGGAGGGCCGCTAGAATGCGCGCATGGATGAAGACGCACGCGCCCGCTTTTCCGGAATCGAACGCCTGTACGGGCAGGGCGCGGTTGCGCGCCTGTTGCGGCGCCACGTCGCAGTGGTCGGGCTGGGTGGCGTCGGCTCGTGGGTGGCCGAGGCGCTCGTACGCAGCGGCGTCGGCACGCTGACGCTGATCGATGCCGATGATCTGTGCGTCTCCAACACCAACCGCCAGTTGCCGGCGCTCGAAGGGCAGTACGGACGCAACAAGGCCCGCGTCATGGCCGAGCGCTGCCTGGCGATCCACCCGCGTGCGACCGTGCATGCGTTGGAGGATTTCGTCACCCCGACCAATCTCGAAGCGATGCTGGGACGGGGCTACGATCTGGTGATCGATGCTTGCGACAGTTTTCGCAGCAAGGTCGAGCTGATCGCCTGGTGTCGGCGACGCAAGCTGCCGGTGATCACGGTGGGCGCCGCCGGCGGCCGCATCGACCCGACGCTGGTGCGCGTGCGCGACCTGTCGCGCACCGAGCACGATGCGATGCTCGCGCTGATCCGCAAGAAGCTGCGCGCCGAGTTCAATTTTCCCAAGAGCGCGAAGCGTTACTTCGGGGTGCCGGCGATCTATTCGCTGGAGAACGTGCGCTATCCGCAGGCCGACGGCAGTGTCTGCGGTCTTCGCCCGCAGTTGGGCCCCGACGCTGCGCTCAATCTCGACTGCGGCAGCGGCCTGGGGGCGGCCACGCACATCACCGGCGCGTTCGCGTTCGCCGCGGCCGGCAAGGCGCTGGAAGTGCTGTTGCGGCCGGCGGCCGACGCCGCGGCCTGATCGGCGCGGCGGCTAGAGTGGCGGCAGGCCGAACAGCCGCGCGGCGTTGTCGCGCGTCTGCGCGGCCACGATCTCCGGGGGGACGCCGCGCAGGCGCGCGACCGCTTCGAGCACGTGGACCAGGCGCGCCGGCTCGTTGCGCTGGCCGCGGTGGGCGCTGTCGGGCTGGTCGGGGGCGTCGGTCTCGAGCAGCAGGTGTTCGATCGGCATCGTCGCCGCCAGCCGGTGCAGGCGGCGAGCGCGGTCGTAAGTCAGTGGACCACCCAGTCCGATCATGAAGCCACGCTGCCACAGCTGACGCGCCTGTTCGGCACTACCGCCGAAACTGTGCACGACGCCGCGCAGGCCGTCGAACCGCTTGAGCGCGGCGATCACCGGATCGACGGCGCGCCGAGCGTGCACGATCACCGGCAGGTCGTGAGCATGCGCCAGGCGCAACTGGCCTTCGAAGTAACGCGCCTGGACATTGGGATCGAGCCCGTCGACGAAATGGTCCAGGCCACATTCGCCCACCGCCACCGGCCGCTCGCGCACGATCCAGTCGGCCAACGCATCCAGGTCGTCGGGCCGGTGCTGGGCCAGAAACATCGGATGCAGGCCGTAGGCGGGGAACAGGCCTGGATCTGCGGCGCAGATCGCGCGCAAGCCCGGCCATCCGGCACGGGCGACGGCCGGCACCATCTGCTGCACGACGCCTGCCGCCCGTGCGCGCGCCAGCACCGCCGCACGATCCTCGTCGAACTGGGGGGCGTCGAGATGGCAGTGGCTGTCGACCAGCATCAGGGGCGGCGCGCCTGGCCGTCGATCGGCGGGCGCGGATCGGCATGTGCGGGCGCGTCGGGCATGCGCTTGCGTCTGGCCAGCGCGACTGTCGCCAGGCCCAGCAGGACCTCGTCGATCAGGATGATCGGATCGGGCACGACCAGATTGATGCCGAACAGCACGGCCACGACGACGAACAGCCGCGGGTGGCTCAACCGGGATAGCCACGACACGAGCGGCACGGTGAAGGGACTGGGCATCGCGGGCCTCGTGAGGGCGGGGTGCGACACACGCTAGCACGGCGTGCGCACGTCGCGGTTTAGCGCCGGGTCAGCCTGAGCGGGTGGTGTTCGTGTGCCTGTTCAGCTTGGCAATGGTGCAATCACGGTCACGACGTACAGGCCGATGGCCGCAAGGAGATCCCAATGAAAAGCAACACGATCGCGATTGCGCTGGCGTCTCTGCTGGTAGGCGGCGTGGCCGTCGGCGCGTACCACAACAGCCGCGACGGCGCGGGCACCTCCGTCGCAGGCGATGCCGCTGCGGGCGTTGAGGTCCCGCGCGTGGAGGATAAGCTCGACTATGCCGACGTCGTCGCGACCCGCCCGGTCACCGAAACCGAGCAGGTCTACGCCACTGTGCTGGGCAGCGAGCCGATCCGCGAGACGATGACGTCGACCTCGCCGCGTGAGGTGTGCGAGGACGTGGTGGTCCAGGAGCGCCTGCCCGAGCGCGACGGCAACGTGGGGGGCACCGTGGTCGGTGCGCTGGTCGGCGGTCTGGTCGGCAACCAGGTGGGCGGCGGCAACGGCCGCAAGCTCGCGACCGCGGCCGGCGCGACCGCCGGTGGCTTCATCGGCAACCGGATCGACCGCAACCATGTCGGCGGCCGCGTCGTCGAGCGCGTCGACCGCCAGTGCCGCACCGTGCAGGACTCGTCGCAGTCCTCGCGCGTAGTCGCCTACAACGTGACCTACCGCAATCCCGACGGCACCACCGGGTCGATGCGCACCGACAGCAAGCCGGGCAACCGGATCCTGCTGGGTGACGAAGAGAAGACGGTCGGCTACGACGTCACCTATCGCTACGAGGGCACCGAGCACACGCTGCGCATGCGCGAAGCTCCAGGCGAGCGCCTGCCGGTACTCAACGGCCGGGTGATGACCGCAGCGCTCGACGGCGCGCCCGAGCGCGGCTGAGCACCGCAACCTCGCTGTCTTGCAGGAAGGCCGGCGCATCGCCGGCCTTTTTGCGTCCGGGGGGGCGACGCCGCGGGCGCGCGGATCGCTACAATGGCCGGCATCCCGCCCAGACCGGACCGCCATGGCCCTGCATCCCTATGATCTGTACGACGTGCGCTCGCTGCTCGATGAAGACGAGCGCGCGGTCCAGGACGCCGTCGCCCGCTTCACCGACGAGCGCGTGCTGCCGATCATCGGCGGTTGCTTCGACGAGGCGCGGTTTCCGACCGAGCTGATCCCCGAAATGGCCGAGCTCGGCCTGCTGGGCGCCACGCTGCCGACCGAGTACGGCTGCGCCGGCCTCAACGCGGTCAGCTACGGCCTGATCTGCCAGGAACTCGAGCGCGGCGACAGCGGCCTGCGCAGCTTCGCCAGCGTACAGTCGTCGCTGTGCATGTATCCGATCTTTGCCTACGGCAGCGAGGAACAGCGCCGCCGTTGGCTGCCCGACATGGCCGCCGGCCGGGTCATCGGCTGCTTCGGCCTGACCGAGCCCCACGGTGGCTCGGACCCGGCGAACATGAAGACCCATGCGCGCCGCGACGGCGGCGACTGGGTCCTCAACGGCGCCAAGATGTGGATCACCAACGGCAACCTGGCCGACATCGCGATCGTCTGGGCCAAGACCGACGACGGCATCCAGGGCTTCATCGTGGAGAAGGCCTTCGCCGGCTTCTCCGCCCAGGAGATCAAGCACAAGATGAGCCTGCGCGCCTCGGTCACCAGCGCGCTGTACTTCGACGACGTGCGCGTGCCCGAGGCCAACCGCCTGCCCAACGTCAAGGGACTCAAGGGCCCGCTGGGCTGCCTGACCCAGGCGCGCTACGGCATTACCTGGGGCCCGATCGGCGCGGCGATCGCGTGCCTGGACGAGGCACTGGGCTACTCCAAGGAACGCATTCTGTTCGACCGCCCGGTGGCCGCGACGCAGAGCGCGCAGATCAAGCTTGCCGACTGGGCACGCCGGATCACCAGCGCGCAACTGCTCTCGCTGCAACTCGGACGCCTGAAGGATGCCGGCACGATGCAGCCGACCCAGGTCTCGCTGGCGAAGTGGAACAACTGCCGCATGGCGATCGACATCGCGCGTGAAGCGCGCGATCTGTTGGGCGGCGCCGGCATCACGACCGAGCATTCGCCGATCCGCCATGCGCTCAACCTCGAGTCGGTCATCACCTACGAAGGCACCGAGACCGTGCATCAACTGGTCGTGGGGCGCGAACTGACCGGCATCAACGCGTTCTGACCATGCGCACGATCCGGTCTCGCGAGTTCACCGCCGACAGGGCGTGGGGCGCACTGGATGTCGCCGCCATCGAGGGCGCCACCGTCCGTCTGCACTGGACCGATCGTCCGTACCAGTGGCACGTCAATGATGGCGAGGAAGTCTTCGCCGTGCTCGACGGCCGCGTGGAGATGCGCTATCGCCAGGGCGAGGCCGAACACGCAGTCGTGCTCGAGGCCGGCGACCTGTTCCATGCCGGGCAGGGCGATGCGCATGTCGCCCATCCGATCGGCGAGGCGCGCATCCTCGTGATCGAGAAGGCCGGCAGTCTCTGACCCTCCAAGGATGCCCACGATGTCGTCGTCCGCTGCCTCGCCGATCCTCGAAACCGAACGTCTGATCCTGCGTCTGCCCAAGGCCGAGGATTTCGATCGGTACGCCGAACTGTTGGCCGACGAGACTGCGGCGCGCTACATCGGCGGGTGCCAGCCGCGCGCGGCGGCCTGGCGCAAGTTCCTGCAGCAGCCCGGCGCCTGGCTGCTGCAGGGCTTCGGCATGTTTTCGGTCGTCGAGCGCGCCGACGGACGCTGGCTGGGCCAACTCGGGCCCTGGCGCCCGGAGGGCTGGCCGGGCAACGAGATCGGCTACGCGTTCCATCCCGATGCCTGGGGCAAGGGTTATGCGGTGGAAGCGGCCGTGGCGGCCATCGACTGGGCGTTCTCGGCGCTGCACTGGGACGAGATCATCCACTGCATCGATCCAGCGAACATCGCGTCCCAGCAGGTCGCCCGACGACTGGGATCGACCCGGCTGCGCCCCGGTCGGCTGCCGGCACCATTCGAGGACCACCCCATCGACATCTGGGGCCAGACACGCGCGCAATGGCGCGAGCACCGACAGCGCTTCGCATGACCACGATCCACGGCTACTCGCCGTCCGGCAATTGCCACAAGCTGCGGCTGTTGCTCGAACAGCGCGGCCGCCCGTATCGCTGGATCGAGATCGACAGCAGTCGCGGTGCGACCCGCACCCCGGACTACCTCGCCAAGAACCCCAACGGCAAGGTGCCGATGCTCGAGCTCGACGACGGCCGCGTGCTGGTGGAGTCGAACGCGATCCTGCACTGGCTGGCGGAGGGCAGCGAGTTTCTGCCCGACGATGCGTGGCAACGCGCACAGGCGCTGTCGTGGATGTTCTTCGAGCAGTACAGCCACGAGCCCTGTCTGGCCGTCGCCCGTTTCATCCGGGGCTGGACGCCGCTCGATTCGCCGCGCCGTGCCGAACTGCCGCGCCTGCATGCGCGCGGCGCGCAGGCGTTGGCGGTCATGGAGACGCACCTGTCGGCGCGTCCCTGGTTCACCGGTCCGCGCTATGGCATCGCGGACATCGCGCTATTCCCCTACACCGATGCGGCCGGCGACGGGGGATTCGACCTGTCGCCGTACCCGGCGCTGTGCGACTGGCTGGATCGCGTGCGCGCGACGCCGCGGTTCGTTGCGATGCCGGCGCCCGCGCCCGAACACGCCGCGCTGATCGCGGCTTCCCATTAGCAGGCCCCGACTGCATGTTCGCCACCGTCCCCAACCCGATTCCCGCCCGCATGAAGGGCCTCAACCGCGCCGAGATCTGCGACGCGAACTTCCAGCAGTTCGTCCGTGACTGGCGCGGCCCGGTGCGGACCCGCCCGGCCGATGCCGATGCGGTGCTGCCCGGCAGCGCGCTGGATGCGCGCGGGTTTGTCGAACTGCTCGAGTCACAGTTGATCAGCCGGCATCTGGACCTGATGGCGCGCGTGCTGCGCGTGCAGAACAAGGTCTTCTACACGATCGGGTCCAGCGGTCACGAAGGCAACGCGATGGTCGCGCGCCTGACTCGGCATACCGATCCGGCGTTCCTGCACTATCGCAGCGGCGGCTTCATGGCCGAGCGCTTCCGCAAGCTGCCCGGCATGGACCCGGTGATGGATTCGGCGCTGTCGTTCGCGGCCAGCCGCGAAGATCCGGCCAGCGGCGGCCGCCACAAGGTTTGGGGCAGCAAGCCGCTGTGGGTGCTGCCGCAGACCTCGACCATCGCCTCGCATCTGCCCAAGGCCTTCGGTACCGCGGTCGCGATCGAGCAGGCACGGCGCATCGGCCATGCGCTTCCGGTGCCCGACGACAGCATCGTCGTGTGCTCGTTCGGCGACGCCTCGAGCAACCACGCGACCGCGCAGACCGCCTTCAACGCCGCCGCCTGGACCGCCTACCAGAAGCTCCCGGCGCCGGTGCTGTTCGTCTGCGAGGACAACGGCATCGGCATCTCGGTCAAGACGCCCGACGGCTGGATCGCGCGCAATTTCGCCCAGCGCCCCGATCTGGATTACTTCGCCGCCGACGGCCTGGACCTGGCCGTGGGCTACGGCGAGGTCGAGCGCGCGGTCGCGCATTGCCGGCGCACGCGCCGGCCCACCTTCCTGCACCTGCGCACGACCCGGATCATGGGCCACGCCGGCACCGACTTCGAAATCGAGTGGCGGTCGCTCGAGGAACTGTGCGCGGTCGAGGCGACCGATCCCTTGCTGCGTTCGGCGGCGATCGCGCTCGAGTCCGGGCTGATGAGTGCCGACGCATTGCTGGCGCTGTACGAGGACACGCGCGCGCGCTGCTTCGCCGCTGCGCACGATGCCGACAGCCGGCCGCGGCTGGAGACCCTGGCCGAGGTCATGCAGCCGCTGGCGCCGTATTCGCCGGCCCAGGTCCAGGCCGAGGCCACGCGCTACGCGCACGCCGCCGGGCGTGCAGCGGTGTTCGGCGGCGAGGCCAAGCTGCCCGAAGCGCAGCCGCCGCGGCACCTGGCGATCCAGATCAACCAGGCGCTGCACGACCTGTTCGCCAAGTATCCCCAAGCGCTGCTGTTCGGCGAGGACGTGGCGCAGAAGGGCGGCGTGTACACCGTCACCAAGGGCCTGCAGAAGGCCTTCGGCCCGCGCCGGGTGTTCAACACGCTGCTCGACGAGACAATCGTGCTCGGGCTGGCGCAGGGCTACGCCAACATGGGGCTGCTGCCGCTGCCCGAGATCCAGTATCTGGCGTACTTCCACAATGCCGGCGACCAGATCCGCGGCGAGGCGGCGAGCCTGCAGTTCTTCAGCAACGGCCAGTACCGCAACCCGATGGTCATGCGCATCGCCTCGCTGGGCTACCAGCGTGGCTTCGGCGGCCACTTCCACAACGACAACTCGATCACCGCGCTGCGCGACATCCCGGGCCTCGTCGTCGGCTGCCCGTCGCGCGGCGACGACGCGGCGACCATGCTGCGCACGCTGGCCGCGCTGGCGACGGTCGACGGCCGGGTCTGTGCGTTCCTCGAACCGATCGCGCTGTACATGACCAAGGACCTCTACGAACCCGGTGATGGCGGCTGGCTGACCGCGTATCCGCCGCCGGACCAGGCGATGGCCTTCGGCGAGGAACGGGTGTATGCGCCCGAGGCGACCGATCTGCTGGTGCTGACGTTCGGCAACGGCGTGCCGATGAGCCTGCGCGCGGCGCGCACGATCGAGGCCGAGCGTGGCTGGCGCGTGCGCGTGGTCGACCTGCGCTGGCTGTTGCCGCTCAACGAAGGCGCGATCGCACGGCACGTGGCCGAATGCGATCGGGTGCTGGTGGTCGACGAGGGGCGGCGCAGCGCCGGCGTGGGCGAGGGCATCGTGACCGCGATCACCGAGGCGGGCTTCGGCGACCGGCCGCTGCGCCGGGTGGTCGGGGCCGATACGTTCACGCCGCTGGCCGGCGCCGCGTTCCTGGTGATCCCGTCGGAGGCCGACATCGTCGCCGCCGCGACGGCCATGGCCTGAAACGATGAAGGGCCGGCGCGGTGCGCCGACCCTTCGTGGCGGTGCAGGTCCGGTCAATCGGTGAAGCGGGCCCGGACCTCGACGCGGCGGTTCGGTGCCAGGCAGGCGATCAATGCCTGGCCGCGCTCGCTGCGGCACTCGACCACCGGCTCCACGTCGCCGCGCCCGACTGCCGTGATCCGGTCGGCAGGCACGCCGTGCTCGACCAGATACGCGCGCACCGCTTCGGCCCGCTGGTTGGACAGCCGCAGGTTGCCCTTGGCGTTGCCGATGCGGTCGCTGTGGCCGATGACGTGGACGATGTCCAGCCGGTGCGCGCTGCCCGAGAGCCGGGCGGCGATTGCGTCGAGTGCGGCGCGCCCGTCGGGGCTGAGGTCGCCGATGCCGGCCTTGCCGAACGCGAACAGGCCATCGGCGTCGAGCTTCTCGATGAAGGCGCTCGACGGCGCGGGCGACTGCGGTGCCGGCGCCTGCGTCTCGGGTGTGGACGAGCAGGCCGCCAATGCGAGCGAAACAACGGACGCGGCGAAGGCCGCGGACAAGCGAGTGCGCTTCATGACATTCCCTTTGAGCTTTCCAGTTCCCCTGCCACCGGACCGCAGCCGGTCCGGCGACTGCCTCGACATTCCCCAGCGCTTGCGCGCCCTGTCAGCGGCCGAGCATAGCAGCCGCGTCGGGCATGAAAAGGGGAAGGCTTCTCCAATGTGCGAGACGGGAATCCCACTTCGGATAGGCAGCGGCCTGTCAGCCGGAAGCCGCTCTTCCCTCGGTCAGGGCCGCTCGCGGTCCGGCCACGCGAAGCACGCGCGGCGTTCGCATGGCTGCGCGGCATGCCGCGCAAGCCATCCATGCTCACCCTGTCCTGACTCGGGTGCGCGCCCGCTCCGCTTCGCGGATCGGTCCGGCCCGGCGCAGCGCGCCGGGCGTTCGCTCGCTCGCGCGGCATGCCGCGCAGGCAGAGCTGGCTCATCCATGGCGCGCTTGACGCGGCCACCGGCCGCCAGTCCGCTGCTTCACTCTGACTTCAGACGGAAAAGACAGCTCCCTTCGTCTCAGTGCGTCGCACTTGTAAGCTGATAGACGCTAAAAAGACAGGCAGACGCTCAGCGCGCCAAGCCTTCGCACAGTGGTACGGCCGTCACTGGATGTGTATCGAGGGCCAGTGACGCAGGTCCCAGATCCAGTGGCAGCACCGCAAGCTGGACCTGCGTCGAGACCGCGACGAGCCGACCGACCGGCGCGCCATCGGCGGCGACGTCCTGGCCGGTCTGTGCGGCATCGGCCCCCTGCAGCGCGACCAGGCCGCGCTTGCTCTGGCCCAGGAAATGCGTCCGCGCCACGATCTCCTGACCCGGGTAGCAGCCCTTCTTGACGCTGTAGGCCTGCAGGCGGTCGAGCGAGAGTTGCTGCGGCGTCCAGCGATCGAACTCGCTGGCGGCCAGCCGCGGCAGCCCGTGTGCCAGGTCGATTGCACGCCACCGCGCATCGGCTTCGCTCTGGAACGCGGCATCAGGTTCGGGTGTCGTGGCCGTGTCCGACTCGATCGGCTGCAGGCGCAAGGTGCGTGGCTGCGACGGCACGCCCAGGTCCAACTCCGCCGTCTGGCCATCGAATGCGGCCTGGGCGCCGCGTGCGGCCGACGGGGCGGCGAACCGGCCTGTGGCCGCAGTGCCCGCCATCGCGATCGCGACCTTGCTGCGGAACACGAATCGTTTCAGCGCATCGGCGAACGTGGCGGGGTCGGCGTCGTGCAGGACGACATCGAGCGTCTGCGCGTCGCGGCGCAGCAGCGCGAACAGGGCGACGAGGCGGCCCTTGGGCGTCAGCCAGCCGCTCCATTGCCACTGGCCGTCGGCGAGCGCGGACACGTCGTTCATGAATTGGGCCTGGGCGAATGCGAGTGCATCGCGGCCCGATAGCCGCAGCACGTGCAGGCCGGAGAGGGCGAAATCCGCGTCGGGCAGGGGATGTGGCTTGTTTACCATGGGTGTGGGAACTAAAATTGAACGGATGATCACCCCGGACATCATAGGCGACGACGCGGCAACGCCGCGGTCGGAACCGGCGGTCACGCCCGTTCCGGCACCCGAGCCGGAGCCAGCGGTCGAGATCGGGGGCCGTGATGGCCTCGATCCCACCCGTTACGGCGACTGGGAAAAGAACGGCCGCTGCATCGATTTCTGATCGCCGCCGCATCGCGTTGGCGATAGCGGCCCTGTGTACCACCAGCCACGCGGTGCGACGCCGCCAGCGAGGAGACCAGCCAGCGATGGCACATTCCAACCGTCCTCTGTCGCCGCATCTGCAGGTCTATCGACCGCAGATGACGTCGACCATGTCCATCCTTCACCGCATCACCGGCATTTCGCTGGCGGTCGGTGGCATTTCCCTGGTGTGGTGGCTGATGTCCATCGCCGCGGGCGGCGAAGCCTACGAGTTCGCCTCCCGGCAGTGGGCCTCGCCGATGGGGCTGATCTTCCTGTTCGGCTTCACGCTGGCGCTGATCTACCACCTGCTCAACGGCATCCGCCACCTGCTGTGGGATGCGGGCTGGGGCTTCGAGATTCCCAAGGCCTATGCCTCGGGCTACGCGGTGTTCGTGGTCGGCTTTCTGATCACCGGCATCATCTGGTTCTTCGGCCTGCGGGGTGCGGCATGAGCGGTGGTGGTGGAGAGACCTCGCGCGCAGTGCCGCTGCGCACGCCGGTCAAGCGGGCCCAGGGCCTGGGCTCGGGCAAGTCGGGCACGACGCACTTCTGGAAGCAGCGGGTCACCGCGATCATCCTGGTGCCGCTGGTCGTCTGGTTCGTGCTGACGCTGCTGTCGCTGGTCGGCGCGGAGTTGGACACCGCACGCGCGATCATCGCCCGGCCGTGGAACGCGATCCTGTTCTCGATCTTCCTGGTCACGCTGTTCTGGCACGCCAAGCTCGGCCTGCAGGTCGTGATCGAGGACTATGTGCACAAGCGGTCCTTCGAGCTGGCCCTCCAGCTGCTCGTGACCTTCCTCTGCGGGCTGGGCGCCATCGCCTCGCTGTACGCGATCGCCCGCATCGCCTTCACTGCCTGAGTCCGTGATGACCGCTTACCCGATTACCGAACACAAGTACGACATGATCGTCGTCGGCGCCGGCGGCGCCGGCCTGCGCGCGACCTTCGGCCTGGCCCACAAGGGCCTGCAGACCGCGTGCCTGACCAAGGTCTTCCCGACCCGCTCGCACACCGTCGCCGCCCAGGGCGGTATCTCGGCCGCGCTCGGCAACATGGGCGAGGACGATTGGCGCTTCCACTTCTACGACACCATCAAGGGCTCGGACTGGCTGGGCGATCAGGACGCCATCCAGTACATGTGCCGTGAGGCGATCCCGGCGATCATCGAGCTCGAGCACCAGGGCGTGCCGTTCTCGCGCACCCAGGAAGGCAAGATCTACCAGCGGCCGTTCGGCGGCATGACCACGCATTACGGCCAGGGCATCGCCCAGCGCACCTGCGCGGCCGCCGACCGCACCGGCCACGCGATCCTGCACACGCTCTACCAGCAGTCGCTCAAGCACGATGCGCGCTTCTTCGTGGAGTATTTCGCGCTTGACCTGATCATGGACGAGGAGGGCGCCTGCCGCGGCGTGCTCGCACTCGACATGGCCGAGGGCACGTTGCACCTGTTCCGCGCCCAGGGCGTGGTGCTGGCGACCGGCGGCTACGGCCGCGCCTACTTCTCGGCAACCTCCGCGCACACCTGCACCGGCGACGGCGGCGGCATGGCGCTGCGCGCCGGGCTCGGCCTGCAGGACATGGAGTTTGTGCAGTTCCACCCCACCGGCATCTACGGCGCGGGCTGCCTGATCACCGAGGGCGTCCGCGGCGAGGGCGGCATCCTGCGCAATGCCAGCGGCGAGCGTTTCATGGAGCGCTATGCGCCCAATGCCAAGGACCTGGCCTCGCGCGACGTGGTCAGCCGTTCGATGACGATGGAGATTCGCGAAGGTCGCGGCGTCGGCGAGCACAAGGACCACATCCACCTCGACCTGACCCACCTCGACCCGGCCGACATCCACAAGAAGCTGCCCGGCATCGCCGAGAGCGCGCGGATCTTCGCCGGCGTCGACGTGGAGAAGCAGCCGATCCCGGTCATCCCGACCGTGCACTACAACATGGGCGGCATCCCGACCAACTACCACGGCGAAGTCGTGCAGCTGAAGGATGGCAATCCGGATGCGGTCGTGCCCGGCCTGTACGCGATCGGCGAAGCGGCCTGCGTATCGGTGCACGGCGCCAACCGCCTGGGCTCGAACTCGCTGCTCGACCTGGTGGTGTTCGGTCGGGCGGTGGCCAACCGCTGCGCGGAGACGATCAAGCCCGACGCGCGCCACAAGCCGCTGCCGGCCGATGCCTGCGACAATTCGCTGGCGCGTCTGGACAAGCTGCGCAATGCCAAGGGCGACACCGCGACCGCGGTGATCCGCGACCGCATGCAGCGCACGATGCAGAACGACGCGGCGGTGTTCCGTACCAGCGAGACGCTCAAAGAGGGCGTGGACAAGATCCGCGAGATCCACGCCTCGTTTGCCGACGTCAAGGTCAGCGACCGTTCGCTGGTCTGGAACTCGGACCTGATCGAGACGTTGGAGCTGGAGAACCTGCTGGGCCAGGCGCTGGTGACGATCGTCTCGGCCGAGAACCGCAAGGAATCGCGCGGCGCGCACGCCCACGAGGACTACCCGGACCGCGACGACGAGAACTGGCACAAGCACACGCTGTGCTGGGCGGACGAGGCCGGCAACACCAAGATCGACTACCGTCCGGTGCATATGTACACGCTCGACGACGAAGTCGAAGTCGTGCCCCCCAAAGCACGCGTCTACTGAGCCGGGAGACCCCACATGGCCGAATTCACGCTCCCGAAGAACTCCAAGATCAAGAAGGGCCGGCACTTCCCGGCCGCGCCGGGCGCCAAGCGCACGCGCACGTTCAAGATCTATCGCTGGAATCCCGATTCCGGCGAGACCCCCAGCACCGACACCTACGAGCTCGACCTCGACAAGTGCGGGCCGATGGTCTTGGACGCGCTGATCAAGATCAAGAACGAGATCGATCCGACGCTGACGTTCCGTCGCTCGTGCCGCGAAGGCATCTGCGGCTCGTGCGCGATGAACATCGACGGCACCAACACGCTGGCGTGCACGCGCGCGATCGACGACTGCAAGAAGAGCGAGGTGCCGATCTACCCGCTGCCGCATATGAGCGTGGTCAAGGATCTGGTGCCCGACCTCACGCACTTCTATGCGCAGTACGCGTCGATCCAGCCGTGGATCCGCACCCAGACCGCAGCGCCGCCGGATCGCGAGCGGCTGCAGTCGCCCGAGGACCGCGACAAGCTCGACGGCCTCTACGAGTGCATCCTGTGCGCCTGCTGCTCGACCAGCTGCCCGAGCTACTGGTGGAACGGCGAACGCTACCTGGGTCCGGCGATCCTGCTGCAGGCCTATCGCTGGATCATCGACAGCCGCGACGAGGACACCGGCGCGCGCCTGGACGATCTGGAAGACCCGTTCAAGCTCTACCGCTGCCACACGATCATGAACTGCGCGCGGACCTGCCCCAAGGGGCTGAATCCCGCCAAGGCGATCGGCCAGATCAAGCAACTCATGCTCGCACGACGTGGGTGAGCGGCTGCGCTTGGCCGATGCATCCGCATCGGCCGCAGCCGCGAACGCCCGCACACGGATGTGCGGGCCGGTCTCTCCGGAGCCGGCAATGTCACGCCATGGAGGGCATGGCACAAGCCTGATGCGTCATGAGCGCCAAGCCGATGCATCCGCATCGGCCGCAGCCGCGAACGCCCGCACACGGATGTGCGGGCCGGCCTTTCCGGCGCCGACAATGCCACGCCATGGATGGCATAGGGACTCTCAAAAGAAATGGGGGCGCCGAGCCGAGTGTCCACAGGACGCACGCCCGTGACCGACCACGACGACACCACCGAACTGCGCCGCCTGCGCTGGCGCAGCCGCCGCGGCATGCGCGAGCTCGACCGGCTGTTCGAGCGCTGGCTCGACCGGTGTTGGGCGACATCCTCCGAAAGCGAGCGGGATGTTTTCCGACGGCTGCTCGAATGCGAGGACGATAGGCTCTGGAAATGGTTCCTCGGCCATGAGCGTTCGCCCGATGCACAACTCGACGCCCTCGTCCAAACCATCCGGGCGCTGCCACCCGATCCCTGAGCCGGCCAGGCTGCACTGGCGGCCCTCGCGCCTGCTGGTCGCCGCGTTGGGCCTGCTCACGCTCGCTGCCTGTGGCGCCTTGCTGCTGTCCGAACTGCCGGGCCCGATGGCCTGGCTCGGTATCGCCTGGGTCCTGGCCAGCGGCCTGCGCACGATCGTGCGCACCGCGCGACAGCCGCCGCATCGCATCGTCGTGCAGGCGACGGGGCGGATGCTGCTCGATGGGCGGCTGCTGGAAGCGCCTTCCCTGCATTGGCGCGGGCCGATCGTTCGCCTGACCTGGCGCGAGGGCCAACGCACGCGCAGGCTGTTGTGGTGGCCCGATACGCTGCCGGCACCGCAGCGCCGTGAACTGCGTCTGGCCGCCGCGATGCGTCCACTGCCACGCGCACCGGAATCGGTGGCACCATAGCCGCTGCCCGGCGGGACGGGCACGGCGATCGCGCCATCGCCAACGACCCGCATCCATCGACGGACGCCCATGCTCAGACCCATCCCTGCCGCCATCGGCCTGCGTTATCTCCGGGCGAAACGGCGCAACGGCTTCATCTCCTTCATCTCGCTGGCCTCGATCTTCGCGATCGCGATCGGCGTCACCGTGCTGATCACGACCCTGGCGGTGATGAGCGGTTTCCAGAAGGAAATCCGCGATCGCATGCTCGGCATGGTCGCGCACGCGACCGTGAGCGCCGAGGGCGACACGCTGCACAACTGGGCACGTGCGGTCGAGGTCGCGCGCGAGGACCCGCGCGTGGCCGGCGCGGCGCCCTACATCGACACGCAGGCGCTGCTGCGCGGACGCCGCAACGAGCCGGCCGCGGTCCGTGCGATCTCGCCCGAGGACGAGGGCCAGGTGTCCGACTTGTCCACCTCGATGGTCGTCGGCCAACTGTCGGACCTGCAACCGGGCAGCTTCAACATCGTGCTCGGCCGCGAACTCGCCCTGTGGCTCGGCGTCGGTGTCGGCGACAGTGTCATCGTGACCACCGATTTCCAGGTCACGCCGATGGGCGCGGTGCCGCAGCTCAAGCGCTTCACCGTCAGCGGCCTGTTCGAGGCCGGCTACCAGGATTTCGACCGCCGGCTGGCGGTGGTCAACCTGCAGGACGCGCAGCGGCTGCTGCGCATCGGCGACGGCGTGACCGGCGTGCGCCTGAAACTGCACGACATGGATCTGGCCCAAAAGGTCACCCGCGACCTGGTGCACAGGCTGGGCGGGGTCTACCGGGTCAGCGACTGGAGCACGGAGAACGCGAACATGTTCCGCGCGCTCAAGCTCGAGAAGACCATGATCGGCATCCTGTTGTCGCTGATCATCCTGATGGGGGCGTTCTCGCTGTTGAACTCGCAGGTCATGCTGGTCACCGACAAACATGCCGACATCGCAATCTTGCGCACGCTCGGCCTGACCCCGCGCGGGGTCATGCAGGTGTTCATGGTGCAGGGCACGATGATCGGCGTGATCGGCACCGTGCTCGGGGTCTGCGGCGGCCTGCTGCTGACCTTCAATCTCGAGCACATCCTGCGCGCCCTCGAGCGCCTGTTCGGCGTGGTGCTGATGCCCGAAGACGTCTACTACGTCACCGGCCTGCCGATCGACCTGCAGGCCAGCGACGTGACGATGATCGGCGTGATCGCATTGTTGATGGCGTTCCTGGCCACCCTGTATCCGGCGTGGCGCGCGGCGCGCACCGCCCCGGCGGAGGCGCTGCGTTATGAGTGAGCACGCGCAAACGGCGGCCGATGCCGTCGTGCTGGCGGCTGAAGGCCTGGGCAAGACCTACGCCGAGGGCAAGCTGCATACGCCGGTGTTCGACGGGCTCGACTTCGCGGTCCGCGCCGGCGAGACCGTTGCCATCCTCGGTGCTTCGGGCGCCGGCAAGAGCACGCTGCTGCACCTGCTCGGCGGGCTGGATGTACCGAGCGCGGGCGAGGTGTTCGTGACGGGACAGAAGATGAGCGCGCTGTCGAACGCGGCGCGCGGGACGCTGCGCAACCGCGCGCTCGGCTTCGTCTACCAGTTCCATCACCTGCTGCCCGAGTTCACCGCGCTGGAGAACGTGATGCTGCCGGCACTGCTCAACGGCGCCAGCGACAGCGATGCGACCACGCGTGCGCGCGGTCTGCTGGAGACGGTCGGGCTGGGCCACCGGCTCGGCCACAAGCCGGGCGAGCTGTCGGGTGGCGAGCGCCAGCGCGCCGCGGTGGCGCGGGCGCTGGTCAACAAGCCGGCCTGCGTGCTGGGCGACGAACCCACCGGCAATCTCGACGAGCGCACGGCCGCGACGGTGTTCGAGTTGATGCTGGAGATGAACCGCGCGCAGCGCACGAGCCTGGTGCTGGTGACCCACGACCGCCGACTGGCGCGCAAGCTCGACCGGGTGATGGAACTGCACCAGGGCAAGCTGCGTGAGGTCGCGCGCGACGAGGTCTGACGCGGCGCCTCGCGGCGCTGCGCGGTTGCCGCGGCGCCCGTGCTACTCGCTGGGCTTGGCCGCCTCGGTCGGACGCTGGGAGGCGGCGCGGCGTGCGAGCACCGCTTCGCGATGGGCGATGTAGCCGTTGGCGCCGAACACGATCGCCGCGCCGGCCATCGTCCACAGGTCGACCGTCTCGCCGAACAGCCACCAGCCGAAGATGACCACGATCGGCAACTGCACGAAGCTGATCGGCTGCAGCGCGGAGACCTCGCCCAGGCGCAGCGCGCGTGTCCACAGCCATTGGCCCAGCGTGCCGAGCACGCCCGTCGCCAGCAGCCACAACCAGGCGACCGGATCGGGCCATACCCACTGGAACAGCGCCGGCACCAGCGACAGCGGCACCCATAGCACGTAGGTGTAGAAGACAATCGTGTCGGGCGGATCGATCTTCGACAGCTGCTTCATCTGGATCGCGACCAGGGCCGCGAGCAGGGCGCCGAGTACCGGGATCAGCATCGGCGCCGAGAACGCCACGCCCGGGCGCAGGATCACCAGTACGCCGATGAAGCCGGCCGACACCGCCATCCAGCGCCGCACGCGCACGATCTCGCCCAGCCACAGCACCGCGGCGATGGTCGCAAACAACGGCGCGGCATACGACAGCGAGACCGCCTGCGACAGCGGCAGATGGCCGATCGCCCAGAACGCGCACAGCATCGAGCCCAGGCCGACCAGCGTGCGCACCAGGTAGCGGCCGAGATGGCGTGTGCGCGGGAGGCCGCCGCCGGCATGCAGCAGGATCGGCAACAGCGCGAGCAGGCCGAAGAAGTTGCGGAAGAACGCGACCTCGGTGGTCGGGACGGTCGCCGACGCGAAGCGGATCGTGATCGCCATCAGCGCGAACGCCGATGTACTGCCCAGCATCAGCAGCGCCGCTTTGCCTGCGGCCGAGGTCGGCTGCCAGCGTCGTGGCAGGCCGCTCACCACGTCGCTCCCACGATCCGCGGCTCGGGCGCCAGGTCCACGCCGAACCGGGCGTGCACCGACGCGGCGATGCGCCGCGCCAGCGCCAGCAGATCGCGGCCGTGCGCGCCGCCGTGGTTGACCAGCACCAGGGCGTGTCCCGCCGAGACGCCGGCATCGCCATCGCGGTGGCCCTTCCAGCCGCAGCGGTCGATCAGCCACGCAGCCGAAAGCTTGCAGCGCTCGCCATCGACCGGGAACACCGACAGGTCGGGATGCGCCTCACGCAGCGCTGCGGCGATCGCGGCGTCGACGATCGGGTTCTTGAAGAAGCTGCCGGCGTTGCCGATCACGGCCGGGTCGGGCAGCTTGCTGCGGCGGATCGCGATCACGGCCTCGGCGACATCGGACGGCGTCGGCGCGGCCACACCGCGCGCGGCGAGCGCGTCGCGGATGCCGGCGTAATCGAGCACCGGCGCGGCACGGCGCGAGAGCGCAAAGGTGACTGCGGTGACGATCCAACGGTCGGGCATCTGCTTGAACACGCTGTCGCGGTAGCCGAAGCCGCAGGCCGCCGCGTCGAGGACGACCGGGGCGCCGCGTGTGCGATCGAAGGCCTCGACCGCATGGATGCGATCGGCGACCTCGACGCCGTAGGCGCCGATGTTCTGGATCGGCGCCGCGCCCACGGTGCCAGGGATCAGCGCCAGGTTTTCCAGGCCGCCCAGGCCTTGGGCCAGCGACCACATCACCACATCGTGCCAGCACGCGCCCGCAGCGGCGCGGACCTGCGCCTGGACGCCGTCGTCGGCGACGATGGCCCGGCGGGTGTCGACGATCGCCAGCGCCGTGTCGATATCGTCGACGAACAGCAGATTGCTGCCGCCGCCCAGCACCAGCGGCGCCGCCTCGCCGAGCGCGGGCAGCGCCTGCGGCAACGCCGCGGCGTCGCCGACCTCGAACAGCCGGCGTGCCTGCGCCGGGACGCCGAAGGTGTTGCGGGTGCGCAGGTCGACGCGTTCGCGCAGATCGAACGGGGCGGGCATCGGCGGCTCAGCGCTCCGGGGCAGGGCTGCGGTCGGTGGCATCGCGGCGGCCGCGGATCGCCTCCACGCATTCGCCGACCAGGGCCGGCCCCCGATAGACCAGGCCCGAGTAGACCTGGACCAGCGACGCGCCAGCGGCGATCTTGGTGGCAGCGTCGGCGCCGCAGACGATGCCGCCCACGCCGATCAGCGGGAGGGTCGCGGGCAACTGCGCGCGCAGCTTGCGCAGCACCGCGGTCGCCCGGTCCATCAGCGGCGCGCCGGACAGGCCGCCGGCCTGCGCGGCGGTCGCGTCGGCTTCGACGCCGGTGCGCGCGATGGTGGTGTTGGTCGCGATGACGCCATCCACCGCCAGGTCGCCGAACACCCGGGCCGCGGCTTCGATGCCGCCGTCGTCGAGGTCGGGGGCGATCTTCACCAGCACCGGCACGCGCCGCCGATGCTGGGCGGCCAGCCGCTCCTGCGCCTCGCGCAGCGTCCCGATCAGGCGTTGCAGGGCCTGCGCTTCCTGCAGGTCGCGCAGGCCCGCGGTGTTGGGCGAGGAGATGTTAACGGTGACGTAGTCGGCCAGCGGATAGACCCGCTCCAGGCAGACCAGGTAGTCGTTGGCGGCCGCGTCGTTGGGGGTGTCCTTGTTCTTGCCGATGTTGATGCCGAGCACGCCGTTGCGGCGCGCGCGTTCGACATTGGCGACCAGCGCATCGACCCCGGCATTGTTGAAGCCCAGCCGGTTGATCAGCGCGCGATGCTGCGGCAGCCGGAACATCCGCGGCTTCGGATTGCCGTCCTGTGGGCGCGGGGTCACGGTGCCGATCTCGACGAAGCCGAACCCCAGCGCGAACAGCGCATCGATGTGCGCGCCGTTCTTGTCCAGACCGGCGGCAAGGCCGACGGGGTTGGGAAAGCGCAGGCCGAAGGCCTCGGTCGGCAGCGGTGCCGGCGCGCCGCCGAGCATCGACGACAGGCCGGCGCGGTGCGCGGCATCGAGCGCGGCCAGCGTCAGATGGTGGGCGCGCTCGGCGTCGAGCCGGAACAGCAGCGGTCGGGCGAGTGCGTACACCTCAGGTCGCCGTCCCGAGCCAGAACAGGCCGCCGAAGAACAGCAGCAACACCACGATGCCGACGACCGTCGCGACGAACTGCACATAGCCCAGCACCAGCCCGGCCACGGCCATGCCGTCGCCGTCGAGCTCGGACGTGCGGCGGATTTCCGCACGCGCCAGATGGCCGGTGATCACCGCCACCAGGCTGCCCAGCCAAGGCAGCAGGCTCCAGCCCAACAGACCGCAGACCAGGCTGGTGACCGCCAGGGCGCTGGTCCGTCTCACAGGTCGAACTTGATGCCCTGGGCGAGGGGCAGGGCGTCGGAGTAGTTGATGGTGTTGGTCTGCCGGCGCATGTAGGCGCGCCAGGCATCGGAGCCCGACTCGCGGCCGCCGCCGGTCTCCTTCTCGCCGCCGAACGCGCCACCGATCTCGGCACCGGACGTGCCGATGTTGACGTTGGCGATGCCGCAGTCCGAACCGCGCGCCGACAGGAAGCGCTCGGAGGCCTTGAGGTCGTTGGTGAAGATCGCCGACGACAGGCCCTGCGGCACGTCGTTCTGCATGTCGATCGCCTCGTCGAGCTGGTCGTACTTCATGACGTAGAGGATCGGCGCGAAGGTCTCGGCCTGCACCACCTCGGCATCGTTCGACAGGCCGGTGACGAGGGTCGGCAGCACGAAGAAGCCCTTGCGGTCGTCGAGCGCCTTGCCGCCGCTCTCGATCGTGCCGCCGGCGGCCTTGGCCTTCTCGATCGCGGCCAGGTAGGCGTCCACCGCGTCGCGCGAGTTCAGCGGGCCCATCAGGTTGGCCGCATCGGTGGGGTCGCCGATCCGCGATTCGACCTGGGCGTAGGCGGTCTTGAGCTTGGCCAGCACGTCGTCGAAGATCGAGGCGTGCACGAACAGCCGGCGGGTGGTCGTGCAGCGCTGGCCGGCGGTGCCGACCGCACCGAACACGATCGCCGGGATCGCCAGCTTCAGGTCGGCAGTCGGATCGACGATGATTGCGTTGTTGCCGCCCAGTTCGAGCAGCGAGCGGCCCATGCGACGCGCGACGCGCTCGCCGACGTGGCGGCCGACCCGGGTCGAGCCTGTGAAGCTGACCAGCGCGATGCGCTTGTCGTCGACGAACGCCTGGGCCAGATCGCTGCAGGCATCGTTGAACAGGAAGAAGATGTCCGGGAAGCCGCCGGCGCGCAGCGCCTCGTTGCAGATCTTCATCGACGCGATCGCCGACAAGGGCGTCTTCGGCGACGGCTTCCAGATGGTGACGTTGCCGCAGACCGCGGCGACGAAGCTGTTCCAGGCCCAGACCGCGACCGGGAAGTTGAACGCGCTGATCACGCCGACCAGGCCCAGCGGATGCCACTGCTCGTACATGCGGTGGCCGGGGCGCTCGGAATGCATGGTCAGGCCGTAGAGCTGACGCGACAGACCGACGGCGAACTCGCCGATGTCGATCATCTCCTGCACTTCGCCGTCGCCTTCGGGCTTGGACTTGCCCATCTCCAGTGCGACCAGCGAGCCGAGCGCGTCCTTGTGGGTGCGCAGCGCTTCGGCGCACAGCCGGATCGCCTCGCCGCGGCGCGGCGCCGGCGTCGTGCGCCACTCGCGGAACGCGGCCTGGGCACGGGTCACGATGGTCTCGTAGTCGGCCTGCGAGGTTGCCAGCACCTGTGCCAGCGACTCGCCGCTGGCCGGATTCACCGGAGTCAGCGTGCCGGCACCGGTATCGCGGGCCCATTCGTTGTTGCCGAGATAAGTGCCCGATTCGGTGGAATCGAGGCCGAGCGCGGTGAGGACGGGATGGGACATCGCGAAAAACTCCTGGTGTGCGCTGGCGCCGCGGGGCGGCGCTGGCGAAGAAGGGGGTGCGACGCGGCGGGACAGCCGCTGGGGGATGGTCGCGGAACTGGCGACCCCGGCACGATTCGAACGTGCGACCTTCCCCTTAGGAGGGGGATGCTCTATCCAGCTGAGCTACGGGGCCATCCCTTCATTATAACGTCCGGGCGTTCCCCGGACGACCGCGCTGCCGGCCGGCGAGCGGCCTGGGCAAGCGCGCAGAACGGGGTGGCGTGATGCGCGGTCGCCCAGCAACGACACAGTGGCGCAGGGGGGCCGGCACGCAAAAGTAGGGAAGGCCGGTTGCGGGGGGCCAGGAACCGGGTGCGCAGGCGCCGCGGCTCAATGGAAATCGCGCGAGGGCAGCGGCATCGTGCCGAGCAGGTCGCTGAGGTCGTGCAGGTCGCCGGCGATGAGGTGGGCGACGCCGTCGACCCGTTCCCAGCGGCCGCGCACGGCGAGCAGCCGGGATTCGAGCAGGGCGCGCCGGCGGCGGATCGCCAGGTGCGACCAGACGATGACGTTGATCATGCCGGTCTCGTCCTCGAGCGTGACGAAGATCGTGCCCTTGGCCGTGGCCGGGCGCTGGCGCTGGGTCACCAGGCCGGCGACGTGCACGCCGCTGCCGTGGCGCCGGGCCTGCAACTCGCGCAGGCCGATGATCCGTCGCGCGGCCATCTGCGGACGCAGCAGCGCCATCGGATGCGGGCCCAGGCTCAGGCCCAGGGCCCGGTAGTCGGACAGGATCTCTTCGCCGGCGGCGGGCGCGGGCAGGGCGACCTCGGCCTCGTCGGGGCTGCCAGGCAGCAGCGGGCGCCGCTGCTCGATGCCGGCGACCGCCCAGCGCGCGGCATTGCGATGGCCGGCCAGCCCGCGCAGCGCATCGGCCTCGGCCAGCGCCTGGCGCGCCTTGGCCTCGAGGCCGGCGCGCAGGACCAGGTCGGCGATGTCGGCGAACGGGCGTCGGTCCCGTTCGGCGACGATGCGGTGCGCGGCCGCCTCGGGCAGCCCCGCGACCAGGCGCAGGCCGAGCCGGATTGCCGGCTGGGCGCCCGGATCGGCCTCGCTGCGCCAGGGACGGCCGCCGACCAGCGTGCTGTCGTAGTCGCTGTGCAGCACGTCGACCGGCAGCACCTCGACGCGTGCGCGCTGCGCGCTGCCGCGGCGGGCGTCCTGCACGATCTGGCTGGGCGAGTAGAAGCCCATCGGCTGGGCGTTGAGCAGCCCGCAGGCGAATGCGGCCGGCTCGTGGCGCTTGAGCCAGCAACTGGCATAGACCAGCTTGGCGAACGAGGCGGCGTGGCTCTGCGGAAAGCCGTAGGAGCCGAAGCCCTTGATCTGGTCGAAGATCTGGTCGATGAACTCGGGCGAATAGTCCTTCCGCAGCATGCGCTCGCGCACCCGCACCCGGTGCTGCTCCATGTCGCCGCCGCGCCGCCAGGCCGCCATCGAGCGCCGCAGGTGGTCGGCCTCGCTGTCGCTGTAGTCGGCCGCCTTCATCAGCAGTTCCATGACCTGCTCCTGGAACAGCGGCACGCCGAGCGTGGGTGCGAGGATGCTGCGGATCTCGTCGTTGGGATAGTCGACCGCCTCGCGACCCTGCCGCCGGCGCAGGTACGGATGCACCATGTCGCCCTGGATCGGGCCGGGGCGCACGATGGCCACTTCGACCACCAGGTCGTAGAAGCGCGCGGGCTTGAGCCGGGGCAGCATCGCCATCTGCGCGCGCGATTCGATCTGGAACACGCCGACGGTGTCGGCGATCTGGATCATCCGGTAGGTCGCCTCGTCCTCGCCGGGCAAGGTCGCGAGCGCGAAGTCCCGCCCGCGATGGCCGCGCACCAGGTCCAGCGTCTTGCGGATGCAGGTCAGCATGCCCAGCGCCAGGCAATCGACCTTGAGCAATTGCATCGTCTCCAGGTCGTCCTTTTCCCACTGGATGATCGTGCGATCGGCCATCGCCGCGTTCTCCACCGGAACCAGGTGCGAGAGCGGGGCATCGGAAATGACGAAACCGCCGACGTGTTGCGACAGGTGCCGCGGATGGCCGCGCAAGCCCTCGGTCACCAGCAGGATCTTGCGGATCAGCGGGTTGTGCAGGTCGAAGCCCGCCTCGGCGATGCGCTGTTCCATCGGCGTGTCGCCGTTGCCCCAGCCATAGCAGGTGGCCAGCAGCGCGATCTGATCGTCGGGCAGGCCGAAGGCCTTGGCGACATCGCGCACCGCGCTCTTGCCGCGGTAGCTGATCACCGTCGCGGCGAGTGCGGCCCGCTCGCGCCCGTACTTGGCGTAGACGTACTGGATGACCTCCTCGCGCCGCTGGTGCTCGAAGTCGACGTCGATGTCGGGCGGCTCGTTGCGCTCTTCGGACAGAAAGCGCGCCATCAGCAAGCGGGTCTCGTCGGGGTTCACCGCAGTGATGCCCAGCGCGTAACACACCGCTGAGTTCGCCGATGAGCCGCGGCCTTGGCACAGGATCTCCTGCTTGCGGGCGAACGCGACGATATCGGCCACGGTCAGGAAGAAGGCCTCGTAGCCCTTCTTGGCGATCAGTGCGAGCTCGAATTCGATCAGCTCGCGCACCTGGGGCGTCGGGCCGTCGGGCCAGCGCTCAATGATGCCGCGCTCGGTCAGCACCCGCAGCCAGGTGGTCGGGGCGTGGCCGTCGGGGACCAGCTCGACCGGATAGTCGTAGCGGATGCTGCGCAGGTTGAAGGTGCAGCGCGCCGCCAGCGCCGCGGCCGCCTCCATCAGCGCCGCGCCATAGATGTTGCCCAGCGCGCGCCGGGTGCGCAGGTGGCGCTCGCCATTGCGGAACAGGTGCGCGCCGCAGTCGGCCAGCGGGGTGTTGCGGGCGATCGCGGTGAGCGTGTCCTGCAGCATGCGCTCGCGCCGGGTGGCCATGTGCGCATCGCCGCTGGCCAGCGCCGGCAGCCCCAGCGTGCGCGCCAGTGCCAGCAGCGCGTCCAGGCGCGCGGCGTCATCGCGTTCGCGGTGCAGCTCTACGGCCAGGTAGGCGCGCGCGCCGAACAGGCCGTGCAGCCAGCGGCCCTCGTCCGGATCGGGGGTTTCGCCCGGCAGCCACAGCGCGAACAGCCCGTCGGCGTCGCCCTGCAGCACGGTGGCCATGTCCTCGCGTGTGAGCCGGTAATGGCCCTTGGCGGCAGCGCGCCGTGCCTGGGTGATCAGCGCGCAGAGCGTGCGGTAGCCGGCGATCGTCTCGACCAGCAGCACGCAGCGCAGGCCGTCGACGAGCCGGAATTCGCTGCCGACGATCAGCTTGAGCCCGGTGCCTTCGGAGGCTTCGAGCGCGCGCACGATCCCGGCCAGCGAGCACTCGTCGGTGATCGCCAGCGCCTCGTAGCCGCAATGCACCGCACGCTGGAACAACTGTTCGGCATCGGAGGCGCCGCGCAGGAACGAGAAATCCGACAGACAGTGCAATTCGGCGTAGGGCGGCGATCCGGCAGCGCGCGCATCGGGGGCGACCGCGTCGTTGGCCGCCTCGCGCAGCCGGTGCGCGACCGTCCAGGCCCGCGGCGGCTGGCCGCCGGGCGTATCGCGGTCGACGCCGTCGATCGTGCTCATCGCAGCGCTTCCGTGGGCGTTGGAATCGGCCTGCGCACGCTGGTCATGCGAACCACCCGTGCAGCATCCAGCCGTCGCGTTCGCCGACCGGCACGAAGGCCCAGGCGCGTTGCCCGTTCGAGGTCTCGACGCAGTAGTAGTCGCGGCGCGCGTCGCCATCGTCCCACCAGCCGCTTTCCAGCCGTTCGGGCCCGGACAGCACGCGCAGCCGCGGGTCGCGCAGGGGGACCGGCTCGGGCAACAGCCACGCCGGGCGCGGCGGCCGGGGCGGGGCGGCTTCGATGGCGGCGTCGTCGCCGGACACCCGCCGCCACGCGCGTTCGGGCCGTGGATCGCCGGCCGGGGCGACGCGATGCACGGCGTCGTCGCCCAGCCGTGCGCGCAGGCGCTCGCGCAGCTGCGGCCAGTCCACGGCCTGCTGCGGACGCGGATCGAACAGGTCGCGGCTGGCCGGCACGAATGGCGGCAACTGGTGGGCGACCAGGCCCAGCGCGACGACCGGGCGGTCGACCCCGGTGCGCTCGAGCCGGCTGCGCGCCAGTTCGAACAGCAGCGCCGGGTCGCGCTCGGGCGCGAGCAGGCCGACCTCGACCTCGGTGCGGCCGCTGGCGTGCTCGAGCCGCAGCGTGAAGCGCTGCACCCCACCGTCGCGGATCGACAGGTAGGTCGCCAGGTCGCCGGTCAGCCGGCGTAGCGGAAACAGCAGCGCGGTGTGACTCTCGACCTCGTAGCCCAGTTCAATGCGGGCATCGAACCGGTCGGGCGGGGCGTAGCAGTCGAGCGGGTCGTCGACATCGCCGTAGAGCCGATCGAGATGGTCGAGCACCGCGATCCCGCAACGGCGTCGCAGCGCATCGCGCGGCAGGCCGCGCACGTCGGCCAGGCGACGCAGGCCCATGCGGTGCAGGCGTTCGCCGGTATCGTCGGGCAGTGCCGCCCGCCGGATCGGCGCGCGGTCGAGCAGGGCCCGCAGCGCGCTCGGCTCGGTCACCGCCAGGCCGTCGCGCAGCCCGGCGAGCACGCGCGCCGCACGCGGTGTCGGCGCCAGCGCGATGCGGTGCCGGAAGCCGAGCGTGTCGAGCTCCCGACGCAGCCGATGCTCGAATGTCGGCCAGGGCCCGAACAGGCGGAAGCTCGCCTGGGCCTCGAGCACGATCGCACGCGGCCACTGCGCGCTGACCAGCGAACTGTGGCGATAGGCCCAGGCGGCGAGGAAGCGCTGGCAGCGCGCCTCGGCCCCGGCGTCGTGATCGACGGTGCGCACGTCGGCCAACAGTGCATGCGCGGCCGACAGCCGCATGCCGGATTTCAGGCCGGCGGCAGCGGCGGCGGCGTTGACCGCGTGCAGGCGTCGCAACTGCGCCGGGCCTTCGACCAGCGCCAGCGGGGCGTCGGGATCGTCGAGGCGGCGCAGGACGGCGTCGAGCGCCAGTTGCGGCAGCAGCAGGCAGGTCCAGAGCATGGCGGGTTCACGCCTGCGCGCGGGCGAAGTCGCGGGGCCTGCGCCACGGAAGCCGGAGCGCTGGCCGCGGCGCGGTCGGGACTGCGCTGCATGCGGACGGGCGCGGCGGCATCAGTGAGCCAGCCGGATCGGGCGCGCCGGCGGCTGCGCGCCGCGGCACTTGCGCACTTGCCACGCGTTGTCGGCGGGCAGATATTCCAGCCGCAGCGCGGCTGGGGAGGCGTTGACCGCGTGCCGACGGTCGCGCACCGCGAAGGCGCAGCAGTCGCCGGCGTCGGCCGCGACCTGCAACCGGCGCAGCGCACGGTCGTCGGCCGTCCGCGGCCAGCCCAGCACCGCCGCGCAGGCGCCGCTGCGCAGGCACTGTTCGAAGGCCCACAGGGCATCGCGCGGTGGCGCGACCACGATCTCCAGCCTGGCCAGGTCGACACCGCCGGCCTGCCAGGCCGGCGCATAGGCGACGTAGGGCGGATCGACCAATACCACCCGCCCGCCGGTGGCGGTCATGCGCGCCAACGCCGGCAACAGCAACGCGATCTCGCCGACGCCATCGGCCGGCAGCAGCAGTTCGGTCAGCGCGCCGCGCGGCCAGCCGCGGCCGGGCAGCACCGCATCGAGTGCGGCCATGCCGGTCGGCTCGCCATCGCCGGCCGTCGCCGTTCCGCGGCCGGCGTGCCAGACCGTGCGCGCGGCCAGCAAGGCGTCCAGGGGCAGGACCTGGCCCATCAGCCCTGCCGCACCAGTCCGCAGAACAGGCCCTCGATCGCGAAGTCGGCGCCCGGCGGCACTGCGATCGGCGCATACGCCGGGTTGCGCGGCAGCAGGCGGATGCCGTCGGCGCCCCGCTGCAGCCGCTTGATGGTCAGTTCGCCGTCGAGCCGGGCGACCACCGTCTGCCCATCGCGGGCATCGGCGCTGCGGTGCACGCCGACCAGGTCGCCGTCGAGGATGCCGTCGTCGATCATCGAGTCGCCTTGCACCTGCAGCAGGTAGTCGGGCCGCAGCGAGAACACACCGCGGTCGAGCCACAGCTGGCGGTCGAGGCCGATATCGGCACCGATCGGCACGCCCGCCGCGACCCGGCCCAGCACCGGCAGCGCCAGCAACGGCGGGCGCGTGTCCTCGCCGGGCAGGCTCAGGCCGCGCTTGTGATGTGGATGTGCCTCCAGCAAGCCGACGGCGGTGAGCGCCTGGACATGCTTGTGCGCGGCGCTGCGCGAGGCGAAACCGAAGTGCGCGGCGATCTCGGCCAGGCTCGGCGGCCGGCCGGCACGAATCCGGTCGCGGACGAAGGCCAGCACGGCGGCACGTTGGGGAGGAAGGGAGGGCATGGTGTACATTTGTACACCTTCCGCCCCCCGTTGGCGAGAGGGCAGGACCCCCGCCCGAGCGCCGCCGGCAAAACCGGGGTCAGAGTGCAATTTTTGCAAGGCGAAATTGCACTCTGACCCCGGTTTTTCTGATTTCCGACGAAGCCTCTTTTTCACCCGCTGGCCATTGCGCCGGTCCTATGGTCGGGGCCCACTGCGGCACGCAGCCCCGTCACCGGAGCCCGGCGCCATGGCGCGCAAGAAGACCCTCAAGCTGGCCACGTTCAACGTCAATGGCATCGGCAAGCGGCTGCCGCAGTTGCTGGCCTGGCTGGAGGCGGCGCGCCCGGACATCGTCGCGCTGCAGGAACTCAAGGCTGCCGATGCCGCGTTCCCGGCCCAAGCGCTGGAAGCGGCCGGCTATGGGGCGATCTGGCAGGGGCAGCGGGCCTGGAACGGCGTCGCGCTGCTCGGTCGCGATACGGTGCCGGTCGAGAGCCGGCGCGGCCTGCCTGGCGATCCGGACGATGCGCAGAGCCGCTACATCGAGGCGGCGGTGCACGGCATCGTGGTCGGCGCGCTGTACCTGCCCAACGGCAATCCGCAGCCCGGCCCCAAGTTCGACTACAAGCTCGCGTGGATGCAGCGGCTGGCCAAGCATGCGCGCACGCTGGTCGGGCTGGCGCATCCGGTGGTGCTGATGGGCGACTACAACGTCATCCCGACCGATGCGGATGTCTACGATGCCAAGGCCTGGCGCAAGGACGCGCTGATCCAGCCCGAGGTGCGCGACGCCTTCGAGCGGCTGCTGGCGCAGGGCTGGACCGATGCGCTGCGTCAGGTGCTCGGCGATCAGGCGCAGGTCTACACGTTCTGGGACCATTTCCGGCAGCACGCCGAGCGCGACCGCGGCCTGCGCATCGACCATCTGCTGGTCAACGCGGCGCTGGCCGAGCGGGTGCGCAAGGCGGGCGTGGATCGCTGGCTGCGGCTCGAGCCCGGCGCCAGCGACCATGCGCCGACCTGGATCGAGGTTGCGACCGTCTGACGCGGTTCACGCACGGCCCACATCCACGGCGGGAAGGTGGCGCCACCGCAGCCTTTGGAGACCACCATGTCCGACGACAAGCGCAAGACCGGCGCCGCCGATCGCGATCGCATCAACGTCGACGAGGATGACGAGCTTCGCTATTGGACCCAGGCGCTGGATGTCACCCCAGAGCAGTTGCGCGAAGCAGTCGCGGCCGTGGGGCCGATGGCCGCGGATGTGCGTCGCCATCTGGGCAAATAGCGCGTAACGCCAGGCGAGTGGGCGCGCCCCTTGGGCAGAACGACGAAGGGTTGGACGGCGGACCGTCCAACCCTTCGTGTTCGAACCGGGAATGACTTGGTGGAGCGGAGGAGGATCGAACTCCCGACCTTCGCATTGCGAACGCGACGCTCTCCCAGCTGAGCTACCGCCCCACGATGGGCGCAATTATACGGAGCGTTCGACCAACCCGCCAGCCTTTTCTAGCAACGGCGCGAGCGTGGGTTCGAGCTGGGCGCGGCGCCAACCCGACAACGCGCCGGGCCAGTCGGCGCCTTCGACCAAGGCTTCGAGCCACTTGCGCGAAGCGAGCACGCCATCGGGCAGGCCGAGTTCGGCGCTGCGTGCGGCCACCGCCTGTTGCAGTTGTTTCAGGCGCTTGCGGTCGGGCTCCTCGGCGCGTGCGATCGGCGCCTCGGCCTCGTCGAGCAGTTCGGTGTTCAGCGCGTCCCAGATCGCGGCGCCGAGTTTGCGCGGGGCCTTGGGATGGGCGTCGAGCCGGCGCTGCAGCGCGGCCGGATCGACCGGCGGGTCGCGAGCGAGCAGCGTCGCCAGTTCGTTGTCGAGAATCCAACTGCGTGGCCGGTCGTGACTGCGGGCGTAGTGCTCGCGCCAGCGCAGCAGGCGCAGCAGGCGGCGCTGCGCGTCGGCATCCAGAAACAGCCCGGTGCGACCGCCCAGTTGCGGCCAGCGCTCGCCTTCCATGTTGCCGGCCGTTGCCACCAGCCGCGCGCAGTCCTCCTGCAGCCAGGCCTCGCGGCCGAGCGCCGCGATCTTCGCGGCCAGCGTTTCGTGCAGCGCGAACAGGTGCTCGACATCGTCGGCGGCGTATTCGAGCTGGGTCGGCGACAGCGGCCGCCGCAGCCAGTCCGAGCGGGTTTCGCCCTTGGGCAGCGCGATGCCGAGCGTGTCCTGCACCAGCCGCTGGTAGCCCATGCCCGAACCGGTGCCGGCCAGCGCCGCGGCGATCTGGGTGTCGAACAGCGGCGCCGGCGCCACGCCGCAGGCATGGCCCAGCGCGACCAGGTCCTCGCTGGCGCTGTGCATGATCTTGACGATGGCCGGGTCGGCCAGCAGCGGGCGCAACGCCTCGAGCATGCCGGGCACCAGCGGGTCGACCAGCAGCACATCGATGCCGCCATCGTCGCGCTCGAGCGCGACCTGCACCAGGGCCAGTTGGGGCCAGAAGGTCCGCTCGCGGATGAATTCAGTGTCGAGCCCGACGCGGACGGAGGCCGCCTGGAGTCGGGACTGGAGAATCGCCGGATCGTCGATCCAGCAGGCATTGGAAGAGGGCATGCGCGACAGCCTAACGGCGGCATGCGGGAGCGGCAATCGTGAAGCCGGCGCATCGTCGCCTCGGCTGCGATCGATTAATCTGACGCGATGCGGTCATGGGAGCCAGCGTTGCGCGCAGTCGTCGTGGTCGGAGTGCTGGGCGCGTTGCTGCTGCTGGGCAGCGGCTGTGACGGCGACACCCGCAGCGAAAAGGCCTCAGGCGGCGACGGCAGCGTGACCATCAGCGGCGACGACCGGATCGCCGGTGAGCTCAACTGGCAGCCGCCACCGGTCACGATCGCCCCCGAGGCCGTCGACGAAGCCCGCAAGCGCGCTGCCGAGGCGCTGGCCGCAGACGACCTGTACGCGACCGCCGACTCGGCGATCCCGCTGTATCTGGCCCTGCAGCAAGTGCCCGGTCACGCGCGCGCGGCGCGCGCCGCGCTGCGCCGGGCCCAGGCCAAGCTGCTCGCACTGGGCGATCGTGCGCTGGACGAGGCCGACAACCGCGATTCGATCGCCGGCCTGCGCGCCGCGCACGAGTTTGCCGCGGTCGCGCGCTACCTCGCTGCCGACGACGAGGCCGTGGTCCGGTACCTGGAGCGCGTCGACGAGAGCGATCGGCTGTGGGACCTCAACCGCGAGGCCGAGCGCGCACTCGCCGCCGGCGAACTGGGCGAGGAGGGCGGCGGCGCATTGGCGGGTTTCCGCGAGGCGGCGGCGTTGCGACCCGGCCAGCCACGCGCGCTACAAGGCCTGGCCGCGGTCGAGAGCGCGCTGATCCGGCGCGCCGAGGACGCCGGCACACAGGGCGATTTCCGTACCGCCGCGCGCTGGCTGGCCTACGCCACGACCGTCCGGCCCGGCTTTGCGACCGTGCCCGATGCCGAGCGGCGCATCGCGCACATGCGCGCGGTGCGCATCCAGCGGCTGCGCGATGCCGGCGTGGAGGCGCTGCCGAAGATCAATGGCGTTGCGACCGCGCGCGCGCGACTGGCCGAGATCCTGGCGATCGCCTCGCCGGGCGACCCGGTGGCGCTGGACCTGCGCGAGCGCATCGATCGGGCGGTCCACTACGGCGACTTCCGGCCCGGCCAGGTATTCACCGATGCGCTGGAAGGCGGGGCGCGCGGGCCGCAACTGGTCGTATTGCCGCACGGCGGCTTCATGATGGGCGCACTGCCCGGCGACGAGACCGCCGACGACAACGAAAAGCCGCGCCATGCGGTCCGGTTCGAGCGGGGCTTTGCGATGGGCGTGCGCGAAGTGAGCGTGGCCGAATTCCGGCGCTTCATCGAGGCGACCGGCTACCAGACCCGTGCCATGCGCCGCGGCTTTTCGATGGTCTACGACGAGCGCACCGGCAACTTCCTGCGCCGCAGCAACGTCGACTGGCGCTCGGATTATGTCGGTCGCCCAGCCGGCGACACCATGCCGGTGCTGCATGTCAGCGCCAAGGACGCGCAGGCCTATGTCGACTGGTTGTCGGCACAGAGCGGGCAGCGCTACCGGCTACCGAGCGAGGCCGAATTCGAGTACGCGTATCGCGCCGGCACCAGCGAGCGCTGGCCGTGGGGCGAAGGCACGCCGCCGCCCGAGGCCGGCAACGTCACCGGCGCCCTCGACCGTTCGCCTTCGGGGCGGACCTGGGGCAATGCGTTCGCCGATTACGGCGACGGCTACTGGGGGCCGGCCCCGGTCGCCAGCTTCCCACCCAATCGCTGGGGGGTGTACGACCTGGCCGGCAATGTCAGCGAATGGATGGCCGATTGCTGGCATGCGACCTACCGCCGGGCGCCGGAAGACGGCTCGGCCTGGGTCAATCCGGGCTGCCGCGACCAGGTGATCCGGGGGGGCTCTTGGGCGAGCTCGCCGGCCCAGACCCGCGCCAGTTGGCGGGCACTCGCCTCCGTCGACACGACCAATGCCAGAATCGGCTTCCGCGTCGTCCGCGACCTTTGACCGCCGCCGGCCTTTCCGGCACTGGAGAACGAGATGAGACAGGATCCCTTCGGTGGCAGCCGGCAGCAGCCCGGGCGTGCGCCGCGTCGCGGCTTCAACCTGCGGTGGGTGATCCTGCTGCTGTTCGGGCTCTACGGCGCGTACTACTACATCTCCAACCGCTCGGTCGATCCGGTCACCGGGGAGACGGTGCTGATCGACCGCGGCCTGAGCGTCGACGACGAGAAGGCGCTCGGCCTGCAGGCCTACGAGGAGATTCTGGGCCAGGAGCGTGCGGTCGCGCCCGACAGCCCGGTCGCCCGCGACGTGCGCGCGATCGCCGATCGGTTGATCGCCAAGGTCGGGGTGGTCGAGGCCGAGTTGGCGCGCGAGAACGGACTGGCGCCGACGCGCTTTTCCGAGACCTTCGACTGGGAGGTCAATGTCATCGAGTCCGACCAGGCCAACGCCTTCTGCCTGCCCGGCGGCAAGATGGCGGTCTACACCGGGCTGGTGCCGGTGGCGCAGACCGCCGATGCGATGGCGGTGGTGATGGGCCACGAGATCGCGCATGCGCTGCTGCGCCACGGCGCCCAGCGCATGGCCCAGCAGCGGCTGACCCAGATCGGTCAGACCGCCGGCGCGATGAGCGGGATGGATCCCCAGCAACAGCAGATGGTCATGGCGGCCATGGGCTACGGCTATCTGCTGCCCTATGCGCGCAAGCACGAGACCGAAGCCGATGCGGTCGGGCTGATGCTTGCCGCGGCAGCGTGCTTCGATCCGCGCGAAGCGGTGCCGCTGTGGCAACGCATGGGCGAGGCCAGCGGCGGACAGGCGCCGCCGGAGTTCTCGTCGACCCATCCCAATCCCGGCACCCGCATCCAGACCCTGGAGGGACTGATGCCCAAGGCGCTCGAGTACCGCGCGAAGTTCTGCGAGGACGCACAGACCGCCACCCGCTGACCGTGCGCGGCCGGGCGCCTCAGAAGCTCATGAACAAGCCGCCGTTGACCGGCAGGTTGACGCCGGTGATGTAGCCGGCATCGTCGGCCGCCAGGAACGCGACCGCACGGGCGATGTCGTCGGGCTGGCCGACGCGGCCCACCGGCACGCTGGCGACGGTGCGCGCGAGCACCTCAGGCGGCATCGCCGCGGTCATCGGTGTGGCGACGTAGCCGGGCGACAGGCTGTTGACGGTGACGCCCTTGGCGGCGACCTCGCGTGCGAGCGCCATCGTGAATCCGTGCAGCCCGGCCTTCGCCGCGGCGTAGTTGGTCTGGCCGAAATTGCCGGTCTGGCCACTGACCGAACCGATGTTGACGATGCGCCCGAAGCCGCGCGTCGCCATGCCCTCGACCGCATGGCGGCAGAGGTTGAACACGCTGCCCAGGTCGATGTGCAGCACTTCGTCCCACTGCGTACGCGTCATCTTGCGCAGGGTGGCGTCGCGGGTGATGCCAGCGGCATTGACCAGGATGTCGAGCCGGCCATGCCGTGCTTCGATGTCGGCGACTGCCGCCGCGCAGGCGTCGAAGTCGCCGACGTCCAGCGCCAGTGTCTCGATCTGCGTCGGCAGCGGGTCGAGACCGGCCTGGCGCCGCGCAGGATCGCGAGGCAGGTCGGCGGCGACCACGCGGCAGCCAGCGGCGGCCAGACGCATGCAGATCGCGCGGCCGATGCCGCCCAGGCCGCCGGTGACCAGCGCGACTCGAGGGGGCGAGTTCATGCGGGAGGGCGCCCGGTCGGGCACGGACACGGTGCGTCGGCTCAGCGGCCGCGCTTGTCGCCCGGACGATCGGTGTGGACGCCGCCGGTCATGGTCTTCTGGAATTCCTTCCACATTTCCAGATTGCGCTCGGTGAGCTGGTTCATCATCGCCCACGGCGTCTGCCCGAGCAGGCCACCCATCTGCTGGCGGAACTGCTGCTGCTGGTCGAGGAAGACCTGCATCGAGCGTTCCAGGTAGCTGCCCATGAATCCCTGCATCGAATCGCCGTAGAAGCGGATGATCTGACTCAGCAGCTGGGTCGAGAGCACGGGTTCGCCGTCCGACTCCTGGTCGGAGATGATCTGCAGCAGGACCGAGCGGGTCAGGTCCTCGCCGCTCTTGGCATCCCGCACCTCGAAGTTCTCGCCGTCGACGATGAGTTGGCGCACGTCCTCGATGGTGATGTAGCTGGAGATTTCCGTATCGTAGAGCCGACGGTTGGGGTACTTCTTGATGATGCGCGTGGCGCCCATGAAGCCGGTACTCAAGTCTTTGATGCCGCGCAGCATGGCGCAGCGGGGAAGGGGGCGCAACTGGAACAAGGCATGAATGCGGCCGGCCGCAACGCGCTGCAGACCGTTCGCCGCGGTATGGACGCGCGGCGCGGTCGCCCCCTCACCACCCCATGTGGTGGCCACCGTTGATGTCGAGGTTGGAGCCAGTGATCCACGACGCTTCCTCGGCCACCAGGAAGTTGACCGCGTAGGCGATCTCCTCCGGGCGTCCCAGCCGCCCGGTCGGGATGTCGGCGGCGATCTTGGCGCGCACCTCCTCGGGCACCGCCATCACCATGTCGGTGGCGACGTAGCCGGGCGAGACCGTGTTGACGGTGATGCCGAGCTTGGCGTTCTCGCGCGCCAGCGAAATCGTGAAGCCGTGCATGCCGGCCTTGGCCGCGGCGTAGTTGGCCTGGCCGTACTGCCCCTTGAGGCCGTTGATCGAGCTGATCTGGATGATCCGGCCCCACTTGCGCTCGCGCATGCCCTCGATCACCGGACGGGTGACGTTGTAGACCGAGTTGAGATTGGTGCCGATGACGTCCTGCCACTGCTGCGGTTGCATCTTGTGGAACGTGCCGTCGCGGGTGATGCCGGCGTTGTTGATCAGGATATCGATAGGCCCGAGCTGAGACTCCAGCTCGCGCACCATGCGCTCGGCCTCGACGTGGTCGGACACATCCCCGGCCGCGATCGCGACCTCGTAGCCGGCCTCGCGCAACTGCCGCTGCCAGGCTTGCGCTTTTTCGGCGTTGCGGTAGTTGGTGGCGACGCGATAGCCGCTGTCGGCCAGGCGCCTGACGATGGCCGTGCCGATACCGCCGGTGCCGCCGGTGACCAATGCCACGCGTGCGCTCATTGCCGCCCTCCCATTGCGATGCAGGCGTCGCCCCCATGGCGACGACAAGCCAGTCTAGCCATGCTGACAAGCGCGTCCAGTGTGCGATGCACCAACCGGATCGACGATCGGAATGCGCGCCGGATCGAAGCACTCGAGCGCGCGCGCGCGCCAGGCCTGCACGCTGTCGGCCGCGAGCGGCGATTGCCCCAGCGCCTGCCAGGCCGCGCGCAGGGCGGGCAGAGGAGCGGCCGGGTCGGGCGCCTCCGCGCCGAGAGACTTGGACAGCTTGCGCCCGGTGGCGTCGCGCAGCAGCGGCAGGTGCGCGTGGCGCGGGATGGGCAGCCCGAGCCGCTGCTGGAGCAGGATCTGCCGTGGTGTGGAATCGAGCAGGTCGGCGCCGCGGACCACGTCGGTGATGCCCTGGTCGGCATCGTCGACGACCACCGCCAACTGGTAGGCCCACAGTCCGTCGGCCCGGCGCAGCACGAAATCGCCGACCTCCGTCCACAGGTCCTGTTCGATCCGGCCGCGCAGCGCATCGTCGAACGCGATCTGCGTACCCGGCGGCACGCGCAGGCGGATCGCCGGGTCCGGGCGCGGGCGGGGTGCGACGCAACGACCGCGATGGATCCCGCCGGCCGCCGCCAGCGTGCTGCGGGTGCAGTGGCAGACGAACGCATGGCCGTCGGCCAGCAGCCGGTCGAGCGCCGCCTGGTACAGGGCCTCGCGGGCACTCTGGCGCACGACCTCGCCGTCCCAGTCCAGACCGCAGGCGCGCAGCATCGCCAACTGGGCGTCGGCCGCGCCGGCGACCTCGCGTGGCCGGTCCACATCCTCGATCCGCACCCGCCACTGCCCACCGCTACGGCGCGCCATCAGCCAGCTGCCGAGCGCGGCGACCAGCGACCCGGCATGCAGGGGCCCGGTCGGGGACGGCGCAAAGCGGCCGCAAGGGGGAAGGGCAGAAGGCGACATCGCGCCGGAACTGTCTCGAACATGAACTGTCACGGGGCGCACACTGTGGCATCGCGGCCCGTGAATTGAAATCATGGGGGCGCGTGCGCAAATTCTTCGCACACATTCCGACTCCCGCCAGACGCAGGCAGACCTCAAAAAGGCCCCCGATGCTCAAGCGCTACGCCCTCCTCATCGCCACCAACTTCGCCGTGCTGGCCCTGGTCAGCATCGTCATGGCCGTGCTCGGCATCAATCCTTCGACCTATGCCGGGTTGCTGGTGTTCGCCGCGCTGTTCGGATTCGGCGGTGCGTTCTTCACGCTGGCGATCTCCAAATGGTCGGCCAAGCGCTTCACCGGTGCCCAGGTGATCACCGAGCCGCGCAACGAGGCCGAGCGTTGGCTGCTGACGACCGTGCAGCGGCAGGCGCAGATGGCCGGTATCGGCATGCCCGAGGTCGCGATCTACGACGCGCCGGAGATCAACGCGTTCGCCACCGGCGCCCGCCGCGACGCCTCGCTGGTGGCGGTATCGACCGGCTTGCTGCGCGCGATGACGCGCGAAGAGGCCGAGGCGGTGCTGGCGCACGAGGTCAGCCACGTCGCCAATGGCGACATGGTGACGATGACGCTGCTGCAGGGCGTGCTCAACACCTTCGTGATCTTCCTGGCCCGCGTGGTCGGCCGTGCGATCGACGGCTACCTGAGCGGCGGCCGCGATAACGGCGGTGGTGGCATTGCCTATTTCACGATCGTGTTCGTGCTCGACATGATCTTCGGTCTGTTCGCGTCGATGATCGCGATGTGGTTCTCGCGCCATCGCGAGTTCCGCGCCGATGCCGGCGGTGCCCAGTTGGCGGGCCGCGAGAAGATGATCGCCGCGCTCGAGCGGCTGGCGCAGACCTATGGCGAGAGCACGCTGCCCAAGCAGGTCGCTGCGTTCGGCATCAGCGGCGGCGTCGGCGGTGGCCTCAAGCGCCTGCTGATGAGCCATCCGCCGCTCGAGGAGCGCATCACCGCGCTGCGCAACGCCAACCTCGACGGCAGCAGCGTCCGGCAGGGCGTGGTGGCCTGAGCCTCATGTGCTAGTGGAACGAAAAGCCCGCCTCTTCGGCGGGCTTTTTTTTGTGAGGTGCGGTGACCGACTTCTATTTCGGATGGGCATCGGCCGGCCGGAAGCCGCTCTCCCCTCGGCAGGTCCCGTGCGCGGTCCGGCCACGCGAAGCACGCGTGGCGTTCGCATGGATGCGCGGCATGCCGCGCACGCCATCCATGCTCACTCTGCCTTGACTCGGGCGCGGCCACCGGTGGCCAGTCCGCTACCGAGATCGTTTGAGACGGAAAACCGGGGTCAGAGTGCAATTTCGCGAGGCGAAATTGCACTCTGACCCCGGTTTGTCATCCATGGATGGATGACCGAGCCGGGGAGCAGTCCCCGGCCGGCGCGACGCGCGTTCCGGAGAAGAAAGCCCTGATCGAGTGATCGAGTGATCGGGTGGGCACAAGCCAGATTCCCCTGACGTCGGCCAAGCATTTTCGGAGCGCGGATTCGCGCCGCGTGGTGGCTACTCGAAGTCGTAGTGCATGCCCGGGCCGGCGGGTGCGAGGAAATTGCCTTGCACGTAGTCGATGCCGGCGGCGAACAGGATCGACATGCTGGCCGCGTCCTGGACGAACTCGGCGATCGTGCGGATGCCGATCTGACGCGCACGCGCTGCGATCTCGCCGATGCGGGCCTGGTTGTCGGCGTTGGCTGGCAGGTCCTGAGTGAAACTGCGGTCGAGCTTGAGCAGATTCGGCTGCAGATGGCTCAGCAACTGGAACGAATCCAGCCCCGCGCCGAACTGCTCGAGCGCAAAGACGCAGTCGAGGCGGGCGACGTGGGCTGCGAAGGCCTGTGTCGCCTTGAGATGCGTGAATACCTTGGACTCGGGCAACTGCACGACCAGATACCGGCCCGGCACTTGGTGATGGGCCAGTTGCTCGCCGATGAACGCCGCAAGCCCCGACGCCTCGAGCGACGCCTGGCTGACCTTCACCAACAGCGTCGTGGGGCGTCCCTCGTGCAGGCGCCGGGCGATTGCGGCGATCGCCCGGCCGACCACATAGCGGTCGATCTGGGCGAGCATGCCGTGGTCCTCGGCGATCTGCAGGAATGTGCCCGGCGCGACGAGTTCGCCGTCGCCGCTGTCGAGCCGCAGCAGGCATTCGTAGACCGGCGCGGTATCGCCCTGCAGGTTGATCACCGGCTGGTAGTGCAGCACGAACCCATCGTGGTCGAGCGCGGTGCGCAGCCGCGCGATCCACAACTGCAGCCGCTCCTGCTCCAGCCGGTCGGCAGCGCCCGGGTCGAACACCTCGCACTGGTCGCCACCGGCGCCGGAAGCCGACTCCAGTGCCTGCGTCGCGCGTGCCAGGACCTGGCCGAGGTTGGCGCTGGTTTCGCCGATCTGGATGCCGCCGATGCTCAACGTCACCACGGTCGAGCGCGCGCCCACCTCGAACACATGATCGGCGAAGCCCGCTCGCAGGTGCTCGGCCAAGGCGGCTGTGGCGTGGTAGTCACCCTCGCGCAGCAGCACCGCGAAGGTCGTGCCGCCGTAACGCGCGGCGATCGCCGTCCCTTCGAGCAGCGACTCGAGCCGCGCGGCGACGGCCGCCAGCAGCTCGTCGGCATGGTCCAGGCCGATGTCGGCCAGCAGTTGCTGGTGGCGGTCGGGCTCGATCATCAGAAAACCGTGCCGCGATTGCCCGCGCGCAGCGTCGTCAACCGCGTCCTCGAGTTCGCGCAGGAACGCCGGCCGATTGAGCAGGCCGGTGACGTGGTCGCGCTGGCGCAGCGCTTCGAGCTCGTAGGCGAGCTCCGGATCGATCAACTCCCGGCGCCGGAATACGACCTGCAGGCAGGGTTCGCCCTCGTACTGGGCGGCCGTGAACTCCATGGCGGCCGGAAACGCCTGACCCTCCGCATCGCGGGCCTCGATCTCGTGGCGCAGCGGCGGCGGCTCGCCGCGGCTGAGCGACTTGAGCAGGGCCTTGAAGGCATCGACATGCTGCGGCGCCACCATGTCCAACAGCGAGACGCCTTCGATCTGCTGGAAGTCGCCGTAGCCGAACATTTCCAGGTAGGCCGCGTTGGCGCGGATGTGCATGCCCTCGTGGATGTAGGCGATGGGATCGCGCGAGGAGTCGATCAGCGCATCGCAGCGGCGTTCGCTTTCGCGGACCCGTGCCTCGAGCCGTCGCAGGTTGCGCCGCGCCTGGCGGTCGGCCCAGGCATCGCGCACCGCGGCCAGCAGTTGCTGCGGAGCGTGGCGCAACGCCACCGTGCGCGCGCCTCCGAGCACTGCGTCGACGAACGCGGCCTCGTCGAGCGTATCGACCAGCGCGATGACCGGGATGTCCTGGCCGCTGTCGGCGATGCATTGCATCGCCCGCGCGAAGGGCAGGGTGACCGCCGCCTGCGCGGCGATCGCCACGTCGATGACCTGGCCGGTCAGCATGTGGCCCAGCTCGTCGGAAGAGGCCGCCCGCAGCGGGCGCACGGCGATGCCGGCATTGCGCAACCCACTGACGACCGCCTCGGCATCCTCGACGCGTTCGTCGACAATCAGCAGGCGCAGCGCGGAATCGGCGTTGCTCTCTGGCATGCGGGTCTCCGGTGATGAGCGCCTTATGCCACGGGGGGCGCCAGGCGTCCATCCGAGGACTGGGTCAAGGCGCGCTTGGATGTGTCGCCGGCGACCTCGCGGACCAGCCGCGGCACCAGATAGCCAGACTGCCGGGCCACCAGCGCGGCGTGCAGCGCGAGCGCGGTCGCATCGTCGACCTCGAAGTGGGCCGCGCCGGCGACACGGTCGAGCTGATGGAGATAGTAGGGCAGCACACCGGCGTCGAGCCCGCGTTCGGCAAGTGCCGCCAGCGTCTCGACGCGGTCGTTGACCCCCTTGAGCAGAACCGCCTGGTTGAGCAGCACTGCGCCGGTGGCGCGCAGGCGGCGCATCGCCGTATCGACATCGCTGTCGAACTCGTTGGCGTGGTTGGCGTGGACCACGATCACCAGCGGCCAGGGCAGTGCGGACAGCCAGTCGGTCAACTCAGCGTCGACCCGCTCTGGCAGCACGATCGGCAGGCGGGTGTGGATGCGCAGGCGACGCACATGAGGAATGCCGCGCAGCGCATCGGTCAGTTCGACGAGTTTGGCGGTCGACAGCGACAGCGGGTCGCCGCCCGACAGCAGGACCTCCTCGATCGAAGCGTCGTCGCGGATCGCCGCCAGTGCCGCGCCCCAGCCGCCGGCCGCCGCGGTTTCCTCGGCATAGGGAAAATGGCGACGGAAGCAGTAACGGCAATGCACCGCGCAGCTGCCGGTCGCCACCAGCAGCGCGCGGCCGGCGTACTTCTGGATCACGCCATGCCCAGCCTTGGCCGCGCCGTCGCCCACCGCGTCCAGGCCGAAACCGGGCGCCGGGCGCAGTTCCGCATCCAGCGGCAGGACTTGGCGCAACAGCGGGTCGGAGGGGTCGCCGGGACGCATCCGCGCCACGAAGCCGCGCGGGACCCGCAGGGGGAACTGGGCGGCCGCCTCGGGCGACAGGCCCAGCGCCTGGGGCTGCAGGCCGAGCAGGTCGAGCAACTCGCGCGGATCGCGCACGGCATCGCGCCAGAGCTGCTGCCAGCGGCGCGGCTGCGTCGGAAGGGGGGCTGCGGGTATCATGTACGACTGCGATCCAATTCGAGCCGGCCGCGTGCACCGCTGCCGGGAAACCCCATAGTGTAGCCGCCGGCAACGCCGGCCCAGCAGGAGCGAGCGATGGCCAGTTATGGCATGAACGACGTCAAGAATGGCCAGAAGATCCTGGTCAACAACGAGCCCGCGGTCATCACCGACACCGAATACGTCAAGCCGGGCAAGGGCCAAGCGTTCACGCGCGTGAAGTACCGCCAGATCCGCACGGGCCGGGTGCAGGAAATCACGATGAAGAGCACCGACTCCGTCGAAGCGGCCGACGTGCTCGACACCGACATGCAGTACCTCTACAGCGACGGCGAGTACTGGCACTTCATGAACCCCGAATCGTTCGAGCAGGTGCAGGCCGACAAGGCCGGCATGGGCGGCGCGGAGAAGTGGCTCAAGGGCGAGGAAGAGTGCGTGGTGACGCTGTGGAACGGCACGCCGATCGCAGTCCAGCCGCCGAACTTCGTCGAGCTGCAGATCACCGAGACCGATCCGGGCGTGCGCGGCGACACCTCGGGCGGCGGCGGCAAGCCGGCGACTCTGGAGACCGGCGCGGTGGTCCGCGTGCCGCTGTTCGTCGGCCAGGAGGAAGTCATCAAGGTCGACACCCGGTCGGGCGAGTACGTCAGCCGCGTCAAGTGATCGACCCGCAGCGGCGCCGCCCGCAGGCGGCCTGCTGCGCGTCCACCATCGCCCGCGCGGCCGCGAACGCGCCGATCGCGCGCGGCGTCCACCGACGCTTCCTGCGTACCGATCGAGGCCCCGCATGACAGACAGTTCCGCTCCCCAGTCCATCGACCTGCTGATCGAGGCCGGGCACGTCGTGCCGGTCGAGCCGCACGCGGTCGTGCTCGACGACCATGCCGTCGCAATCCACCGCGGCGAGATCGTCGCGGTGCTGCCGACCGCTGAGGCCCGGCAGCGCTTCGCGCCGGCCCAGACCGTCCAGCGCCCGCACGCGGCGCTGCTGCCGGGCTTGGTCAACGCGCATACGCACAACCCGATGACGCTGCTGCGCGGGATCGCCGACGACCTGCCGCTCAAAGTCTGGCTGCAGCAGCACATCTGGCCGGTCGAGGGTGCGGTGATCGGCCCGGAGTTCGTCGCCGACGGCGTCACGCTGGCGTTGGCCGAGATGCTCCGCGGCGGCACCACTTGCGTCAACGAGAACTACTTCTTCCCCGATGTGCAGGCGGCGGTCTATCGCCAGCACGGGTTCCGGGCGCGCATCGGCTTGCCGGTCATCGATTTTCCGACCGCCTGGGCCAGCAGCGACGACGAGTATTTCGACCGCGCCGGCGAGGTCCACGATCAGTGGCGCGACGATCCGCTGATCGCAACCGCATTCGCGCCGCATGCGCCCTACACGGTCAACGACGCCAATTTCGAGCGCGTGCGGATGCTCGCCGACCAGCTCGATGTGCCAGTCCACCTGCACCTGCACGAGACCGCCCAGGAGGTCGAGCAGTCGCTGCAAGAGTACGGCCAGCGCCCGTTCGCCCGACTCGACCGGCTGGGCCTGATCAATGACCGCCTGATCGCGGTGCACATGACCCAGCTGACCGAAAGCGAGATCCACCTGTGCGCCGAGCGGGGCGTCAGCGTCGTGCATTGCCCCGAATCCAACCTCAAGCTCGCTTCGGGCTTCTGCCCGGCCTGCGCGCTCGAGCGCGCAGGCATCAACGTGGCGATCGGCACCGATGGCGTCGCCAGCAACAACGACCTGGACATGTTCGGCGAGACCCGCACCGCGGCGATCCTCGCCAAGGCCGTGGCCGGCGATGCGGCCGGGTTCGACGCGTTCACCGCAATGCGCGCGGCCACGCTCGGCGGCGCGCGCGCGATCGGCTTCGGCGACCGGATCGGCTCGATCGAGGTCGGCAAGCAGGCCGACCTGATCTGCGTCGACCTGTCGCCGATCGAGACCCAGCCGCTGCACCATGTCGTCTCGCAACTGATCTACGCGACCGGGCGCCATCAGGTCAGCGATGTCTGGATCGCCGGGCAGCCCAAGCTGCGCGAGCGCGCACTGGTCGGATTCGACCTGGAGGCGATCGCCGCCAATGCCCGCCAGTGGCGGGACCGCATTTCCACGCTCCGCACCGGGGCATGACGAGGCCCGCATGAACGCCCGACACGAGAACTACGATCAGGCCGAGCTCGACAAGTTCGGCGCGCTGGCCAGCCGCTGGTGGGATGTCGACGGGCCGCAGCGCCCGCTGCATGCGCTCAATCCGGCCCGGCTCGAGTACGTGCGCGCCCGCGCCCGGCTCGATGGCGCCGACGTGCTCGATGTCGGCTGCGGCGGTGGCCTGCTGAGCGAGGCCATGGCCCGGGTCGGCGGCAAGGTGACCGGTATCGATCTGGCTGAGGATCTCGTCAAGGTCGCACGCCTGCACGGGTTGGAAACCGGCATCCAGGCCGACTATCGCGTGCAGTCGGTGGAGGCGCTGGCCGCCGAGCGTCCCGGCAGCTACGACGTCGTGACCTGCATGGAAATGCTCGAGCACGTGCCCGACCCAGCGGCGATCCTGCAGGCCTGCGCAACGCTGCTGCGCCCCGGCGGGCACCTGTTCGTGTCCACGCTCAATCGCACCCCGGCCGCATTCGCGTTGGCGATCGTCGGCGCCGAGTATGTCGCCCGGCTGCTGCCGCGCGGCACGCACCGCTACGCAAGTTTCATCCGCCCGTCCGAGCTTGCCGGCTGGCTGCGCGAGGCCGATCTGCGGCTCGAGGATGTCAGCGGGCTGATGTACGAGCCCTGGCGCAATGCCGCCCGGCTGGTCCGCCGGACCGACATCAACTACGTCGCCTGGGCGCGGAAGCCGGCGTGAGCGGCGCGACGACTGCGCAGGTCACGATGGCGTTCCCGGCCGGCGCGCTGTTCGATCTGGACGGCACCTTGCTCGACAGCGCCCCCGACATGCTGGCAACGGTCAACCGGATGCTTGGCGCGCGCGGCCGCCCGCCGCTGGCGCTGGCCGACATCCGCCCGGTGGTCTCGCGCGGCGCGCGGGCGATGGCCGCTGTCGCGTTCCCCGAACTCGATGCCGAGGGCGTGCTTGCCCTGGTGCCGGAGTTCCTGACCGTCTACGGCGAGGAACTGGGCCGGCACAGCCGCCCGTTCGATGGCGTGGAGGCCATGCTGGCCGCGCTCGAGGCCGCGGGCACGCGCTGGGGCATCGTCACCAACAAGCCCGAAGCGCTCGCACAACGCATCCTGCCGCAGCTTGGCTGGCAGGACCGCTGCGCGGTGCTGATCGGCGGCGACACTCTGGCCGAGCGCAAGCCGCATCCGTTGCCGCTGCTGCACGCCGCCGCGGCCATCGGTATCCCAGCACGCGACTGCGTCTATGTCGGCGACGACGCGCGCGACATCCTCGCCGCGCGGGCGGCCGACATGCCGTCGATCGTCGCGCTGTGGGGTTATCGGCTGGACGATGACGATCCGAGCGCCTGGCAGGGCGATGTGATGCTCGATACGCCCGAGGCCCTGTCGCAGCCCGCTGCCTGGCCGCGTCCGGCATGAGCGCGTCGCCGCACGACGATGATTTCCTGGCCAAGTGGCAGGCCCGGTGGCCGGAATGGCGCATCGGCTTGGCCTTCGTCGCTCCGGAGTTGCGTGAGCGCACGCAGGCCTGGTTCGCGTTGCTCGACGAGTTCGGGGAGGCCGCCTGGGGCGGCAGCGATCCCACGCCCGGCCTGGCCAAGCTGGCCTGGTGGCAGGAGGAACTGCAGGGCTGGGAGAAGGGCGCGCGTCGGCATCCACTGGCGGTGCACCTGCAACGGCATGCCGCGCCCTGGGGCACGCTGGCGCTCGCACTGCGGCTGCTGCCGGCCACGCGCGATGCCGCCCCCGAGCCGGCCGCCCACCTGGAGCGGTTGCACGACCTCGCCTTGGCCGTGGCCGCCTGCGAGATGGCGTTGTTCGGCGACGACAGCCGCGACAGCGGGGACGGGCGCATCACCGCCGCGCCGCTGCTGGCGCCGCAGGCGATGCTGCGCGGCGACCAGTCGCTGGCCGCACGGCTGCTCGCGCGCTGGCCGCAGCGCGACGGCGGGACCCGGCCGCGCCGGATCGGCAATGCAATCATCGCCGCTCGCCTGCGGCCACTGGCGCGGCACGGACAGTTGCGCCCGACCAACGGACTGGCCGTGCTCTGGCTGGGTTGGCGCGCGGCCCGCGGCTGAGCCACGCGGGCCTGCGCGACACGCTGCGTTGCAGGGCACGGACCCGGAGAGCCGTTAAACTGCGTGGCCCACGCCCGTCCGGGCGTCGTCCCGTCCCCCCCGCGAGCGCAGCCTTGAGCGATTCAGTCCGTCCTCCCGTTCTTCCCGATGTCGCCGGCGACCAGGCCCAGGCGGCGCGTCTGCTCGATTGGGTGGGCATGGCGGAGATCGCGTTGCCGTTGCGCGTCGAGGACGGGGATGGGCAAGCGGTGACCGTGCCGGCGCGTGCCGATATCGGCGTGAATCTGATCGATCCCGATGCGCGCGGCATCCACATGTCGCGGCTGTATCTGCACCTGCAGGACGCGTTGGCGCGCGAGACGCTCGGGCGCGATACGCTCGCACGCGTGCTGGCCGATTGCATCGACTCCCAGCGCGGCCTGGCCGATCGTGTGCACCTGACGCTGAAGTACGGCCAGTTGCTGCGCCGTCGTGCCCTGGCCAGCGATCACAGCGGCTGGAAGACCTATCCGATCGAGCTCGATGCGGTGCTGGGCCCCGACGGCCTGGCACTCACGCTGACGCTCTCGGTCGAGTACTCCAGCACATGCCCGGCCTCGGCGGCGCTGTCGCGCCAGCTCAACGCGGCCCGGTTCGCTGCTGACTTCGCCGGCAGCGCGCCGAGCTTCGACGCAGTGCACGACTGGCTGGCCTCGCCGCGCGGCCTGGCGGCGACGCCGCATGCCCAGCGCAGCCGCGCGACAGTGCGCCTGCGGCTGTCGCCCGATGTCGATGCGTTGCCGGTTCTGTCGCTGATCGATGCACTCGAACTCGCGCTCGGCACCCCGGTCCAGACCGCGGTCAAGCGCGAGGACGAGCAGGCGTTCGCTGCGCTCAACGCCGAGCATCTGATGTTCTGCGAGGACGCTGCCCGCCGCGTCGCTGCGGTGCTCAGCGCCGATCCGCGCGTGGCACGGTTCGAAGCGACCGTCGCCCATTTCGAAAGCCTGCACGCGCACGACGCGGTAGCACGCGTCAGCGGCTGACCGGGGACCTCACGACCGACGGGGATCCTTGGTCTCGCGGCCAGCAGCCGTGAATGGAAAGGGGCGGCCGAAGCCGCCCCTTTTTCAGGTGCCGATTGTCGGGCAGGCTCAGAACTGCAGCGAGAACCGGGCGTTGGCGCCGTGGTCGCGCGCGTCAATCGGTGCCCCTGGGGCGTGGTGACGTCGGCCTCGGTCACAGAGCGCGGAAGGGGCGGCTTCGACGCGCACCCGGCGACCGTGGGGGCGGCGAGAAGAGTCAGCAAGAGGATTTGGGATGCGGCCATCGTGCGTAGCAGTCTATCCAAGCGCGCGCCTGCGACCATTTACGCGCCGACCCTGACGAACGCGCCGCCGCGCGTGGGGAGGGCGAACGAGGTGGGCAACTGCTCTCAGCGTTCCAACACCAGTTGGGGATCGATCCGAACATCGAACCGCGCCTCCATGATCCCAACGTGCCGACCCTGACGAACGCGCCGCCGCGCGTGGGGAGGGCGAACGAGGTGGGCAACTGCCCTCAGCGTTCCAACACCAGCTGGGGATCGATCCGAACATCGAACCAGTTCATCCCCCAATGCAAATGCGGCCCCGTCGCACGCCCGGTCGCACCGACCGCGCCGATCACCTGGCCCTGTTCGACGCGGTCGCCGACCTTGGCATCGAGCCGCGAGAGATGCAGGAAATTCGAGCTCACGCCATGGCCGTGGTCGAGCAGCAGCGTACCGCCGGTCAGATACAGATCTGGCGCAGCGAACGTCACGATGCCGGCGGCGGGCGCCTTGACCGGCGTGCCGGTCGGTGCGGCGATGTCCATGCCCGAGTGCGGTGAACCGGGTTGCCCGTTGTACGAACGGGCACGCCCGAAGCGCCCGCTGATCCGCCCCTCGACCGGGCGCAGGAAGCGACCGCCGAAATCGACGCGCGCGTCGTCGCGTGTCCGCGCCTGCGTGACCTGCGCCTGCTCGCGGCGGATGCGTTCGGCGATCGCCGGCGGCGGGTTGACGGTGGCTGGCGGCACGCCATTGACGCGTTCGATCGGCCAGTCGCGTGGCGCGATCGCAATCGTCGCGACCTGTTCGCGGCCGTCCGGGTCGACGACCTGCACCTGGACCGGGCCGACCTCGTCGCGGCCGATGCCCAGCGCCACCGTTCCGTAGCCGCTGACGCGCAGCGCGCGGTCGCGATAGCGCACCTGGCTGCCCGCCGGTACCTTGCCCACGACCAGGCTGCCTTGCTGGACGCGCTCGGGAAAGCGCAGCGCATCGGTATCCTGGGCGGCGAGCGGCAGCGCGAACAAGGCGCAGGCCAGCAGCAGTACGAAACGTGTCGGCATCAGCGGGCGCAGTGCAGCGAAAGGTGCGGGTAGGATAGGCGGACGTGCATGAAGCTGCGGTGGCCTGGTCCCCGCGCTCAGCGCGCGAAGGCCAGGCGCTGGCCGGCCGGATCGCCCACCAGTTGCGTGCCGTCCCAGGCCAACTGGCCATTGACCCAGGTCGACGCGATCCTCGAGCGGAACGTCGTGCCCTCGAACGGCGACCAGCCGCATTTGGACAGCACCTGCTCGCGCTGCACGGTGAACGGCGTGTCCTCCACCAGCACCAGGTCGGCGAAATAGCCCTCGCGCAGGAAGCCGCGCTCGGCGACGTCGAACAATTGCGCCGGTGCGTGTGCGAACTTCTGCACCACGCGGGTGATGTCGAAATGCCCCTCGTGGACGCATTCGAGCGCGGCGACCAGCGCGAACTGCACCAGCGGCAGCCCGCTCGGTGCACGGGTGTAAGGGTTGTGCTTCTCGGCCAACGTGTGCGGCGCATGGTCTGTGGCAAGCACATCGATGACGTCGTCGGCCAGTGCCGCCAGCAGTGCGCTGCGATCGGAGGCGTCCTTGATTGCCGGGTTGCATTTGATCAAATGCCCCAGGCGCGCGTAGTCGGCACGGTCGAAGCGCAGGAAGTGGATGCAGGTCTCGGCGGTGATGCGCTTGCGCAGACGTCCGTCCTCATCCACCAGCGGCCCGGCCTCGAACAGCGCCAGTTCCTCGGCGGTGGAGATGTGCAGCACGTGCAGCCGGGTATCGTGGCGACGTGCCAGCGCCAGCGCCAACCGCGTCGATTTGATGCAGGCCTCGCGCGAACGGATGTCGGGGTGGCACTGCGCCGGGATGTCGTCGCCGTACTTGGCCACATACTCGCGCTGGATCGCATCGATCGTCGGCGTGTCCTCGCAGTGGGTGATGATCGGCACCGGCGTCTCGCGGAAGATGCCGTCGAGGGTGTCGGGATCGTCGACCAGCATGTTGCCGGTCGAGGCCCCCATGAACACCTTGACGCCCGGCGTGGTCAGCGGATCGATCCGTCGTACATGGTCGAGGTTGTCGTTGCTTGCGCCCATATAGAAGCCATAGTTCGCGCGCGCACGACCGGCGGCACGGTCGTACTTGTCCTGCAGCGCGGCCGCATTCAATGTCGGCGGGCTGGTGTTGGGCATGTCCATGAAGCTGGTCAGGCCGCCGGCGACCGCGGCGCCCGACTCGCTGGCGATGTCGGCCTTGTGCTCCAGGCCCGGCTCGCGGAAGTGCACCTGATCATCGATCATGCCCGGCAACAGCCAGCGCCCGGCGGCGTCGACCACGCGCTCGCCCTCGCGGGCGGGCAGGTCGCCGCCGATCGCGGCGATGCGGCCGTCGGCGCCGATGCGCAGATCGCCCTCGACGATGCGGCCTTCGTTGACCAGGCGGGCGTTGCGGATCAGGGTCTGGGTCATGGCTTGGGGTCCATTTCGGGCATCGGCACCGGATCGTGCCCGCCGGGATGAAGGGGATGGCAGCGCGAGAGCCGGCGCAGCGCCAGCCAGCCGCCGCGCCATGCGCCGAACCGGGCGATGGCGATCATGGCGTACTGCGAGCAACTGGGATGGAAGCGGCAACGCTGGCCGAGCAACGGACTGACGAACCGCTTGTAGCCCTGGAGCAGGGCGATGAGAAGACGCTCGATCACGGCAAGTCGGCAGAGGCGATGAATGCGGCGGCCGGTTCGGTTGCCGCTGCAGGGTTTGCAGGGTATAACAGCCCGCTTCCCCGTCCAAGGGAATGACAAGGATCGCAGCTCGTGGCAGCCAAGAAACCCGTAAAAAAGGCCGTCAAGAAGGCCGTCAAGCCCGCAGCCAAGGCGCCCGCCAAGGCCGCGACGAAGAAGTCTGCCCCCGCCAAGAAGGCCGCGGCCGTCAAGAAGGCAGCCAAGTCTGCGCCCGTGACCAAGAAGGCCGTCGCCAAGAAGGCCGCGGTCAACAAGGCAGTGGCCAAGCCGGCGACCAAGAAAACGCCGGCCGCCAAGACGCCTGCCAAGAAGGCGGCGCCGTCGAAGACGCCCGCCAAGAAGATCGCCAAGGCCGCTCCGGTCAAGAAGACCGTAGCGCCGAAGCCGGCGACGAGCTCGAAGGCCGCCGCTCCGATGGCAGCCGCCAAGTCCGTCGCCAAGAAGGCGGCACCGGCGAAGTCGGTCATCGACAAGCCCGTCGCCAAACCGGAGGCCGCGTCCGCGAAGGCGACGCCGGCACCGGCGAAAACCGCCGCACCCAAGCCGGTGCCGGCTTCCACTCCCACAACACGTCCGCGTCCGGCCGGCAAGGTCGCCGTCGCGGTCGTGGCGCGCCAGCCGGAGCCGGCGCCCAGAACGAAGGTGAAGGTCGTGCAGTACAAGACCGATGAAGAGACAGGTCGTCCCATCCTCCCGGCGGGCTACAAGCCCTCCGCCGACGAGGAGTACATGAGTCCGTTGCAACTCGAGTATTTCCGTCAGCGCCTGCTGCAGTGGCGCGCGGACCTGGTCGAGGAATCCAAGCAGACGATCGAGAACCTCAAGGACGAAGTCCGCGACGTCGGCGACGAGGCGGAACGTGCAACCCGGGAGACCGAGAACTCGCTCGAGCTTCGCACGCGCGATCGCTACCGCAAGCTGATCGGCAAGATCGACAGCACGCTCAAGCGTGTGGACTCGGGCGAGTATGGCTACAGCGTGGACTCGGGCGAGGAGATCGGTCTGGACCGTCTCGAGGCGCGCCTCACCGCCGAGCGCACGATCGACGAGCAGGAACGTTGGGAACATCTGCAGAAGCAGATGGGGGATTGACGGTTTTTCCTCGATCACCCCTAAAAAAAAGCCGGTCGACTCGACCGGCTTTTTTGTTGCGCGAATCCGCGCGATCTCGGGGGCGGACGACGTGCGGTGGCGGTCAGGCGTCTGGCCGAGTACTTCGGAGACTGGGGCTGAGCGACTCGGAAGCCCGTCACAGTTCGGCGTTCACTGCAGCTCGCGCAGGTCCAGGCGGCGCAGGCGCGGCGCCTTCCAGGCCGTCGTCGCGACCACGCCCATCGTCATGAAGCCGCCGAGCACGACGGCCGGCACCAGGCCGAGCAGGCGCGCCATCGAGCCCATGTAGAACGCGCCGATCTCGTTGGATGAGCCGACGAACAGGCCGTTGATCGACGACACCCGGCCGCGCATGTGGTCGGGCGTCGCCAACTGCATGATCGTCGAGCGCATGACCACCGACACGCCGTCGCACATGCCCGACAGCAGCAGGAAGAACGCCGACAGCCAGAACGCGGTCGACAGGCCGAAGCCGATCATGCACAGGCCGAAGCCGCCGACGGCCAGCAACAGGAAGCGGCCGGCATTGCGTTGGACGGGATGGCGGGCCAGCCAGATGCCCATCGCCACCGAGCCCAGCGCCGGCGCGCCGCGCAGGATGCCCAGGCCCTCCGGGCCCCAATGCAGGATGTCGTGGATGAAGGCCGGCGCCAGCGAGATCGCACCGCCGAACAGCACCGCGAACATGTCCAGGGCCAGCGCGCCGAGCAGAATCTGGTGGCCGAACACGAAGCGCGCACCCTCGGCGATACTGGCGAAGATCGGCGCGCGTTGCAGCATGCGCGGGGGCTCGGTGACGCGCATCCGCGCCAGGAACACGATCACCCCCAGCGCCAGCACCGAGGCCAGGGCATAGGCGCTGGCTTCACCGGCCCAGCCGACGACGAATCCGCCGATGGCCGGCCCCACGACCACCGCACTCTGGAAGGCGATGCTGCCGAGGCTGGCGCCACGCGCGAACTGGTCGCGCGGCAGCACGCGCGCAAACAGCGCGTTGTAGACCGGCCCCAGGAAGGCGCGCACCATGCCGGTCAGCATGATCGGCAGGTAGATCAGCCAGACGTTGCCGCCCAGCCCATCGAGCGACAGCAGCGCGAGCAGCACCGGCGTGATCGCCAGGCCCGCAGCGGCCGCCATGCCCAGCTTGCGCCGGGGCAGGTGGTCGACGAGGTAACCGGCGAACGGCGCCACGCAGAAGTAGGGCAGCACTTCGGCCAGCCCCACCAGCCCGAGCATCCACGGGTTCTGGGTCGCGGCATAGATCTGCCAGCCGACGGTGACCGCGACGATCTGGTAGGACAGGATCGTCAGGATGCGATAGCCCAGCAACGCAAGGAAGCCGGGATTGCGCAGCGGTGCGGCCCGGCTGTCGGCGGGCGACTTGTCGTCCGACGCGCTCACGCCAGTGCGGACTGGGCGCGATCGCGGATGAAGGCGAGCAGGGCGGCCAGGCCGTTGCTGCGGGTGGGCGAGAGGTGCTTGGCCAGGCCGATGTCGGCGATGTAACTGGCGTCGGTGTCCACGATGTCGCGTGCGCTGCGGCCCGAATACACACGCAAGGCCAGGTAGATCAGCCCCGAGACGATCGCCGAGTCGCTGGCCGCGGCGAAGTCCAGACGATCCGCATCGCCCGACGCCACGATCCAGACCATCGACTGGCAGCCAAGCAGGCGGTTGGTCTCGGTCTTGTCGCTGTCGGGGAGCGGCGGCAACTTGCGGCCGAGGTCGATCAGGTACTGGTAGCGTTCCGACCAATCGCTGAAGAAGGCGAATTCGTCGGCAATGGCGCGTTGCGCCTGTTCGGGCGAGGCTTCGAGCGGGAAGGGCGAATCGGTCACGAGCGGGGCAGTCGGGAAACGGGCGGCGCGCTGGGCGGGCCAGAACGCAATAGTGTGAAGCAAAAGCGCGCGAAGGGGATGTGGCGGCCTTCTCGCCGCCATCATCGCGGTCGGCTAGGCTTGCCGGCGACGCGCGAGGAGGAGCGCATGGCGAACGCGATCGTCTGGTTCCGCAACGATCTTCGGCTCGACGACAACCCTGCGCTGCATGCCGCACTCCAGGCCGGCCTGGCGCCGGTGTGCGTCTATATCCACGCCCCCGACGAGGAGGGCGATTGGGCGCCGGGTGCGGCCTCCAACGCTTGGCGACATCGCGCCCTGGCCGCGCTCGATCAGGCGCTGCGCCGCCATGGTGCGCGCCTGCGGCTGTTTCACGGCCCGACGTTGCCGACCCTGCGCACGCTGGTGGAGACCTGCGACGCAGAGGCGGTGTTCTGGAACCGCCGCTATGAGCCGGCGATCGAACAACGCGACACTCGGATCAAGCGGACGCTGCGCGACGGCGGCGTGCGTGCCGAGAGCCACGACGGCGCGCTGCTGTTCGAACCGTGGGCATTGCAGACCGGACAAGGCGGCCCATACAAGGTGTTCACGCCGTTCTGGCGCAAGGCCCTGTCGAGCTGGCAGGCGCGCGCGACCTGGTCGCCGCCGCCGTTGCTGCCGGCGGTCGAGAGCGGGCCAAACGGGGTCGCGCTCGCCGATCTCAAGCTCGCGCCCGCACCCGACTGGTCGGCCGGCTTCTGGTCGACGTGGACGCCGGGCGAGGACGGCGCACGGGAAGCGTTGGAGGTCTTCGTCGACGGTGCCCTGCGCGACTACGCCAGTGGCCGCGACCGTCCCGACCAGGTCGGCACCTCGCGCTTGTCGCCGCATCTGCATGCCGGCGAGATCGCGCCGTGGCGGATCGTCGCCGCGCTCGAGGCGGAGCGGCGCGCCGCCACCGCGCCGCAGATCGACGCCTACATCCGGCAGCTCGGCTGGCGCGAGTTCGCCCATCACCTGATGCACCACTTCCCCGACAGCATCGATCGCGATCTCAACCCGCGCTTCGCGCGCTTCCGTTGGGCGCGGCCCGATGCCGGACGCCTCGAGGCCTGGCAGCAGGGCCGGACCGGCGTGCCGATCGTCGATGCCGGCATGCGCGAGCTCTGGCACACCGGCTGGATGCACAACCGCGTGCGGCTGATCGTGGGCAGTTGGCTGTGCAAGCACATGCGCGTCCATTGGCGCGAAGGCGCACGCTGGTTCTGGGACACGCTGGTGGACGCGGACCTGGCCAACAACACGCTCGGCTGGCAATGGATCGGCGGCACCGGCGCCGATGCCTCGCCGTACTTTCGGATCTTCAATCCGGTCTCGCAGGCACAGCGCTTCGACCCGGACGGCCGCTACATCCGGCGTTGGCTGCCCGAACTGGCCGACGTCCCGGTGCCCTTGCTGTTCGCGCCCTGGACCGAGCCCGACCGCCTGGCGGCCATCGCACCCGGCTATCCGCGCAAGCCGATGGTGGACCTGGACGCAGGGCGGGAAGCGGCGCTTGCTGCCTATCGCGCGTCGCGTTGAGCGTCTGGCCGGGCGGCATTCTTTCTGTGTGGCGTGAAACGCGCGAAACTGAACAGGCCTTGGCCGCAGCGGCAGCCGTCACCCTATTTGCATCAGCCAACGGGTAATTTCGCTCCCGCCCACTTCATCCGCGGACATTCGCGTCCGGACCCAAGGAGATCCAAGACATGCGCAAACTGAGCACCGCAGGCCTGACCACCGCCATCGCCGGCGTCCTGTTGTTGAGCAGCTGCGCCAGCTACACCGGCCAGACCAACGCGCCCGACGATCCGAACCGCACCCGCAACAACGCCCTGATCGGCGCCGGCATCGGCGCAGTCGCTGGCCTGCTCAGCGGCTCGGACGCGACCGAGCGCCGCCAGCGCGCGCTGGTGGGTGCCGGTGTCGGCGGCCTCGCCGGTGGCGCGATCGGTGCCTACCAGGACCGTCAGGAAGCCGAACTGCGTCGCCAGACCCAGGGCACGGGCATCCAGGTCGATCGCGAAGGCGACGTCATCAAGCTCAACCTGCCCGACGGCGTAACCTTCGACTTCGGCAAGGCCGACCTCAAGGCTCAGTTCTACCCCGCGCTCAACAACGTCGCGCGCACGCTGGCCGAGTACGACAAGACCATCGTCGAGATCTCCGGCCACACCGACAGCGTCGGCAGCGATGCGGTCAATCAGCGGCTTTCGGAGCAGCGCGCCAACGCGGTCGGCAACTACCTGATCGGCCAGGGCCTGCTGCGCCAGCGCTTCGAGATCGTCGGTTTCGGCAAGACCCGTCCGATCGCCGACAACAGCACCGAGCAGGGCCGGGCGGCCAACCGCCGCGTCGAGGTCCGCGTGGTGCCGCTGCAGGGCTGATCGCACGCGATCTTGGCCAGAGAAAAGCCCCGGCATGCCGGGGCTTTTTTTCGTCGTCGATCCGCATGCTGACCGGGGGCGATCGGCATTCACCCTGCAGCCGCGGCCTCGTGATCGGAGGCCGCGCCGCATGCCGTGGCGCGTTACAGCGCCTCGATCACGCCGGCCGCGCCCATGCCGGTGCCGATGCACATCGTCACCAGACCGTAGCGCTTCTTGCGGCGACGCATGCCGTGCACGATCGTCGCGGTGCGGATCGCGCCCGTCGCGCCCAGCGGATGGCCCAGCGCGATCGCGCCGCCCAGCGGGTTGACCTTGTCCGGGTCCAGCTTGCTGTCGCGGATCACCGCCAGCGCCTGCGCGGCGAACGCCTCGTTGAGCTCGATCCAGTCGATGTCGTCGAGCGTCAGCCCGGCCTGTGCCAGTGCCTTGGGAATCGCCGCGATCGGCCCGATGCCCATGACCTCGGGCCGCACGCCGGCGACCGCGAAGCTGACGAAGCGGGCCAGCGGCTTGAGGCCGTGCTCGTTCACCGCGCGCTCGGACGCGAGCAGGATGCCGGCCGCACCATCGCTCATCTGCGAGCTGTTGCCGGCGGTCACCGAACCGCCGAACTGGCCGTTGCGGAACACCGGCTTGAGTTTGGCGAGCCCTTCGATCGACGAATCCGGGCGCGGCCCCTCATCGGTGTCCACCAGCCGCTTCTTCAGCTGCACGGTGTGGCCGGCCAGATCGGGCTGATGGGAGAGGATCTCGTAGGGGTTGATCTCATCCTTGAACTCGCCGGCCTGGATTGCGGCGATCGCCTTCTGGTGCGAGGCCAGCGCGAACGCGTCCTGATCCTCGCGCGAGACCTTCCACTCCTCGGCGACCTTCTCGGCGGTGATGCCCATGCCATAGGCGATCGCGACATGGTCGTCCTTGAACACGCTGGGCGACAGCGCGACCTTGTTACCCATCATCGGCACCATGCTCATGCTCTCAGTGCCGCCGGCGAGCATCAGGTCGGCGTTGCCCAGCCGGATCTCGTTGGCGGCCAGCGCCACGGCCTGCAGGCCCGAGGAGCAGAAGCGGTTGACGGTCTGTGCGGCGACCGTGTCGGGCAGGCCGGCCAGCAGCACGCCGATGCGCGCCACGTTCATGCCTTGCTCGCCCTCGGGCATCGCGCAGCCGATGATCGCATCGTCGATGCGGCCCGGATCGATGCCCGGCGCCTGCGCGACGACGGCCTTGAGCACGTGGGCGAGCATGTCATCGGGGCGGGTGTTGCGGAACACGCCCTTGGGCGCCTTGCCCACCGGGGTGCGGGTGGCAGCGACGATGTAGGCGTCCTGGATCTGCTTGGTCATTGGAAACTCCGGAATGCGATGTCGAGGTTCGGGACGGGGAGACGGCGCGGCCCGACGTGCGGGCCGCGCGCGAACCTCAGTTCCTGAGCGGCTTGCCCGTCTTGAGCATGTGCGCGATGCGGGCCTGGGTGTTCTCCTGCTGCGCCAGCTCGACGAAGTGCTGGCGCTCCAGGCGGATCAGCCAGTCCTCGTCGACCAGCGCATTGCGATCGACATCGCCGCCGCACAGCACGGTCGCGATGCGCTCGGCGATCTCGTAGTCGTACGGGCTCACGAAGCGACCTTCGAGCATGTTGACCAGCAGCATCTTGAAGGTCGCGATGCCGACATCGCCGGCGACACGGATCGCGCGCGCGGGCAGGGGCGGGCGGTAACCCGACTCGGCCAATGCGGCCGCCTGCTGGCGGGCGATGTGCAGCAGCTCGTAGGCATTGAACGTCACCACGTCGTCGGCGCGCAGCAGCCCCAGTTCCTTGGCGTGGACGGCCGAGGTCGAGACCTTGGCCATCGCGACGGTCTCGAAGGTCTTCTTGAGCTCGGCGAACACGTCGCCCCCCGGGCCGGCGGCGTTCGACGCGCGCACCGCCAGTTCCTTGAGGCCACCACCGGCCGGCAACAGACCGACACCGGCCTCGACCAGGCCGATGTAGCTCTCCAGGTGCGCGACCGTGCGGGCACTGTGCATCTGGAACTCGCAGCCGCCGCCCAGCGCCAGGCCGCGTACCGCCGAGACCACCGGCACCAGCGAGTACTTGATGCGCTGGCTGGTCGCCTGGAAGTTGGCGACCATCGCCTCGAACGCGTCGACCTTGCCGGCCTGCAGCAGGCCCAGCGCGCCGGCGAGGTCGGCACCGGCGGAGAACGGCTCCTTGGGTTGCCAGATCACCAAGCCCTTGAAGTCCTGCTCGGCGATGCCGATCGCCTCCTGGATGCCGTCGAGCACCTGGTCGGAGACGGTGTGCATCTTGGTCTTGAAGCTGATCACGCCGATGTCGTCGCCATCGCTCCACAGCCGGATGCCGTCGTTCTCGAAGCGGGTCTCGCCCTGGTCGAAGCGCTCGCCGAGCAGCGGGTCGGGGAAGCGCTGGCGGCGGTAGACCGGCAGCGAGGAGCGTGGCAGCTTGGCGTTCTGGGACGGGCTGTAGCTGCCCTCGGCCGCGTGCACGCCCTCGCGGCCGTCGAACACCCAGTCGGGCAGCGGCGCGCTGCTCATGGTCTTGCCGGCGACGATGTCCTCGGCGATCCAGTCGGCGACCTGCTTCCAGCCCGCCGCCTGCCACAGCTCGAACGGCCCCTGCTGCCAGCCGTAGCCCCAGCGGATCGCCAGATCCACATCGCGCGCGGTCTGGGCGATGTCTTCCAGGTGCACGGCGCTGTAATGGAACAGGTCGCGCAGGATCGCCCAGACGAACTGCGCCTGCGGGTGCTCACTGCCGCGCAGCTTGGCCATGCGCTCGGCCGGGTCGCGGGTCTTGAGAATCTCCACGACCTCGTCGGCGGCCTTGCGATCGGCCAGGCGGTAGTCCTGCGCCGCAAGGTCGAGCACGGTGATGTCCTTGCCGGCCTTGCGGAAGATGCCGGCCCCGGCCTTCTGGCCGAGCGCGCCCTTGTCGATCAGCGCCGACAGCCACTTGGGCGTGGCGAAGTAGTCGTGCCAAGGATCGTCGGGCAGGGTATCGGCCATCGTCTTGATGACGTGGGCCATGGTGTCGAGCCCGACCACGTCGGAGGTGCGGTAGGTCGCCGACTTGGGCCGGCCGAGCAGGGGACCGGTCAGCGCGTCGACCTCGTCGAAGCCCAGCCCGGATTCCTGGGTGTGGTGGATCGTCGACAGGATCGAGAACACGCCGATCCGGTTGCCGATGAAGTTGGGGGTGTCCTTGGCGTAGACCACGCCCTTGCCGAGCTGCGTGGTCAGGAAGGTTTCCAGCCCCTCGAGCACCGCCTTGTCGGTGGTCTTGGCCGGGATCAGCTCGGCCAGATGCATGTAGCGCGGCGGGTTGAAGAAATGGACGCCGCAGAAGCGATGGCGAAGTTCTTCTGGAAGAACTTCCGCCAACTTATTGATTCCTAGGCCAGATGTATTACTGGCGAGCACGGTGTGTGCCGGCACGTGCGGGGCGATCTTGCGGTACAGGTCCTGCTTCCAGTCCATCCGCTCGGCGATCGCCTCGATGATCAGGTCGCAGCTCTCGAGCAGCGCCAGGCCGGTGTCGTAATTGGCCGGCACGATGGCCTCGGCCAGCGCGCGCGAGGCCAGCGGGGCAGGGCTGAGCTTGCCCAGGTTCGCCAGTGCCTTGCGGACGATGCCGTCCGGGTCGCCGTCCTTGGCCGGCAGGTCGAACAGCACCGTGTCGATGCCGGCATTGGTCAAGTGGGCGGCGATCTGCGCCCCCATGACCCCGGCGCCCAGGACCGCGGCGCGACGTACAAGCAATTTCTCGGACATTTGCTCCATCCCTTTGTTCGATAAGGGCCGGGTCGAGCCCGGCGTGGGGTCAGGCGCGGAAACCGGCGGCGGAGAAGCGGATCAGTTCGCCGGCGATCCGGGTGCGGTGTTCGGCCTCGGTGGTGCCATGGGGCCGTTTGATCAAGCCGAAATCGGCCATCGCGTAGGTCAGCGCGCCGGCCAGGAAATCCAGCCGGCCGTAGAGCTCGGCCTTGCCCAATCCCGGCAGGCAGGCGGCCAGGGCCGAGGCGAACTCCCGCGGCACGTGGCCGTACTGCTCGGACAGGAACTTGCGCAGCGCGTCGTTCTTCTCGACATAGGCGCGTGCGATCACCCGCACGAACCCGCCGCTGCCGTTGCGGCCGATCGCCATGTCCAGCGCCGGATCGACGAACGCGGCGATGATCGGCTCGATCTGGCCGGGCTGCTCGGCCAGCGCCCGACGCAACTGGGCCAGGCGCTGCGCGCTCATCTGGTCCATGCGCCGGCGGAACACCTCGTTGACGAGGTTCTCCTTGCTGCCGAAGTGGTAGTTGACCGCGGCGATGTTGACGTCGGCGCGGCTGGTGACCTGCCGCAGCGATGTGCCGGCGAAGCCATTGGCCGCGAACAGCTCCTCGGCTGCGCCCAGGATCTTGTCCTTGGTGGAAAACTGTCGCGTGCCGCTCATCCGTACTCCGCTGAATCAAACGCTTGTTTGATGCTAGAGCGCGCCGGCCTGACGCGTCAATGACCGCAACCGTTGCGACGCGCTGCGGAACTCCCCCGCAATGCGGTAGAATCACTGCAGCCGTATCGGCTAAACCCGCGCCCCGCCGCGGGTTTTTCCATGCTAACTTCGACCAGCCCGCCGGGATGGTCGTCCCCATTGTCCGGAGAATTCGCAGATGGCGCTCGAGCGCACCCTGTCCATCGTCAAGCCCGATGCCGTTGCCAAGAACGTCATCGGTGAGATCTACAGCCGTTTCGAGAAGGCGGGCCTGAAGATCGTGGCCGCCAAGTACAAGCAGCTGACCCGCGAGGAGGCCGAAGGCTTCTACGCGATCCACCGTGAGCGTCCGTTCTTCAACGCGCTGGTCGAGTTCATGACCTCCGGCCCGGTGATGATCCAGGCCCTGGAGGGCGAGAACGCCGTGGCCCTGCACCGCGAGCTGCTGGGCGCCACCAACCCGAAGGACGCCGCGCCGGGCACGATCCGCGCCGACTTCGCCGACTCGATCGACGCCAATGCCGCCCACGGCTCGGATTCGGTGGACAACGCGAAGACCGAGATCGCGTACTTCTTCAAGAACGACGAAGTCGTCTCGCGCTGAGTGATGCCATCGTGACCGGGGTCGCCATCGACGTTGCCGTCGCCAAGCAGAACCTGCTCGACCTCGATCGCGAGGGGCTGGAGCGCTTTTTCGCCGAGATCCTCGGCGAAAAGCGCTTTCGTGCCCATCAGGTGATGAAGTGGATCCACCACCGCTACGTCACCGATTTCAACGAAATGACGGATCTGGGCAAGGGGCTGCGCGCCAAGCTCGAGGCGCACGCCGAAGTCCGCGTGCCGCAGATCCAGTTCGAAAAGCCCTCCACCGACGGCACCCACAAGTGGTTGCTGGCGATGGACGGCCTGAACGCGATCGAGACCGTCTACATCCCCGACAAGGGGCGCGGCACCCTGTGCGTGTCGTCGCAGGTGGGCTGCGCGCTCAACTGCCAGTTCTGTTCCACCGCGACCCAGGGCTTCAACCGCAACCTGTCGACCGCCGAGATCATCGGCCAGGTCTGGGTGGCGGCCCGTCACCTGGGCAATGTGCCGCACAAGCAGCGCCGCCTGACCAACGTGGTCATGATGGGCATGGGCGAGCCGCTGATGAATTTCGACAATGTCGTGCGCGCGATGAGTATCATGCGCGACGACCTGGGCTACGGCCTGGCCAACAAGCGCGTCACCCTGTCGACCGCCGGCATGGTGCCGATGATCGACAAGCTCGGCGAGGTCAGCGACGTGTCGCTGGCGGTCTCGCTGCACGCGCCCAACGACGCGCTGCGCAGTGAGCTGGTGCCGCTCAACAAGAAGTACCCGATCGCCGAGCTGATGGAATCGTGCGTGCGCTACGCCCAGCGCAAGCGCGGCGAGTCGGTGACGTTCGAGTACACGCTGATGCGCGACGTCAACGACCAGCCCCAGCATGCGCGCGAGCTGGTGCGGCTGATGCGCGAGTTCGACAATCGCCTGCAGATGAAGGACGCGGCGAAGGTCAACCTGATCCCGTTCAACCCGTTCCCGGGCACTCGCTTCGAGCGCCCGGACGATGCGGCGATCCGGCGGTTCCAGAAGCTGCTCAACGAATCGGGCCGGATCGCGCCGGTCCGCCGTACCCGCGGCGACGACATCGACGCGGCCTGCGGCCAGCTCAAGGGCCAGGTCGCCGACCGCACTCGGCGCCAGGCCGAACACCTCAAGCGGCTGCGCGCCGAGGGTGGCGACGGTGCCGATGCGGTGGCCTGAGGCCGTCGTTCTGGTGATGCTCGGCATGGCGCTTGCCGCCTGCTCGCGCTCGGGGTTCGTCAAGTCGAACGTCGAGCGACCGACCTACAACATCGGCGGCACGCCCGAGTTCCGGCGTGCCGAGGCTGCGCGTGAGCAGCTGGCAATGGGTGTGCGCGCCTACCAGCAGGGCGACGACCGCAGCGCCGAGCGTCAGGCCAAGTCGGCCCTGCGCAACGAGCAGACCGCGGCCGACGCCAATACCCTGCTGGCCCTGGTCAGCGATCGTCAGGGCCGCCAAGCGCAGGCCGGGGCCTACTACCGCGCCGCGGTCGAGCGCGCGCCCGGTCACGGTGCGACCCTCAACAACTACGGCGCCTGGCTGTGCCGCAGCGGCCGGCCCGGTGAATCGCTGGCGCAGTTCGACGCCGCGCTGCAGGATCCGAACTACGGCGACCGCGTCGGCGCCCTGGCCAATGCCGGCGCCTGCGCACTGGATGCCGGCGATGCCGTGCGTGCAGAACGCGACCTGCGCGCCGCGCTCGAGCTCGAGCCTACGAGCGCGGTGGCGCTCGATGCCATGGCCCGGCTGCTCGCCGGGCAGGGGCGATGGTTCGATGCGCGCGCTTTTTCGCAACGACGGCTTGCCGTCGCCCCCGCAACTGCGGCAGCATTGCAACTGGCGGCCCGCATCGAACAGGGGCTCGGCGACGGAGCCGCCGCCGATCGACTCATGCGGCGTCTTGAGACCGAATTTCCGGACGCGCCGCAACTCCAGCCAAGGGAAACCAGTCCACCATGAGTTCTTCGCACCAGGCCACGCCAGAGACCATGTCTGGGGTCGGAGAGCGCCTGCGCGTTGCACGTGAACAGGCGGGGCTGCGCCTTGCCGATGTCGCCTCGCGGCTCAGGATGCAGCTTCGCGTGGTCGAGGCGCTCGAGGCCGAAGATTGGGGGCGCCTGGGGGCGCAAGTGTTCGTGCGCGGGCAACTGCGCAGCTATCTGCGTCTGCTCGGGCTGCCCGAGTCGTTGGCCGACACCATTCCCGAGGCCACCCAGGTGCGCCCGCCGGAACTGACCCCGCGCACCTACACCCCGCCGATGCAGCGGATGCTGGACAAGGCCATGGGCCGCGCGGTCTATGTCGTGATCACCGCGCTGATCGTCGTGCCGGTCTGGGTGGCGACGCGCCAGCATGTCGACGACACCGGCGAGATCACCGCCTCGCTCGGTGTGCTCGGCGACGAGGCCGCCCCCGCGCAGCCGGTCGGCCCGCGGCCGGTCACCGCGTCGCTGGGCGCGCTGCCCAAGCGCGCGCTCGCGCCCGTACCGACGGCCGAGCCGGCCGCGCGCGATCAGGCCGGGCGCCTGACGCTGCGCTTCAGCGGTCCGAGCTGGGTGGAAATCGTCGGCCACGACGGCCGCCGGATCGAGTCGGCTGAAGTGCCGGCAGGCCAGCAGCGCGAGTTCGCGACTGCCGATGTCCACCGCATCGTGCTGGGCAATGCCGGCGCGGTGGAGGTGCTGCGCGATGGGGTCGTTCAGGATCTGTCCGAGTTTCGCCGATCGAACGTCGCGCGCTTTGAGGTATCCTCCGATCGCGGTTTTGCGCCCGTCGCCGAGTAGTCGCGACCCGCGCTGCACACAGGACCGGCACGGCGCGCGAGTGCTGCAGCCGGTCTGTCGTTTTCCAATGGCAAAGACCCGTCGCCGGCGACGGGCGCAGAGAACATATGGCACTTGATGAGCTGCTGGACGAGCGCGAACAGGGGGAGCGGGTCAAGGCCTGGCTTCGCGACAACGGCCTGGGCCTGATCGGTGGCGTCATCGTGGGCGGGGCCCTGATCTTCGGCTGGCAGTACTGGAAGCAGCGGACCCACGACCAGGCGGCTGCCCAGCACGCCGACTACCAGGCCGCGGTGCTCGACATCCGGTCCGGGGCGCTCGACAAGGCCGGCGAGCGCATCGCCGCGCTGCCCGATTCCACCTATGGCGAACTGGCCGCATTGCAGCTGGCCAAGGCCCAGCTCGATGCCGGCGAGCGCGATGCCGCGATCGCGACGCTGCAGGGCGTCGAGGGCGCCGAACCCGGCGTGGCGGCGGTCGTGCGCCAGCGCCTGGCGCGGCTGCTGATCGACGCCGGCCGAGGCCAGGAGGCGGTCGCGCTGCTCGACGGCGTCGACGATGCGGTCTCGCTGGAAGTGCGCGGCGACGCGCATTTCGCGCTCGACCAGGCCGACCAGGCCCGCGCCGACTACGCCAGCGCGCTGCGCGGCCTCGACAGCGCAGCGCCCCAGCGCGGCCTGGTCGAACTCAAGCTTTCCCAAGTCGGCGGTGCGCCGGACGAACCCGAGGTTGAATCCTGATGACCGAGCACACGGCCCCCGCCGCGGCTTCCCCCGTTCCGTCCCGCGCGTTGCGGTTCGCGGCGATTGCGTTGTGCGCGGTCGCGGTGACCGGCTGCAGCACCGTCCGCGGCTGGTTCGGCAACAGCGAGAAGGCCGATGCCAAGGCCCTGTCGGAGCCCGCCAAGCTGACCGATATCACCCCGTCGGTGACGGTGTCGCGCCTGTGGACCGCCAATGCCGGCAAGGGCGAAGGCCGGCTGGGCGTGCGCCAGGGGCCGGTGGTCGCCGATGGCCGCGTCTATGTCGCCGCGATCAAGGGCGGCGTGCGGGCCCTGGACCTGCAGAGCGGCGCGTCGGTCTGGCGCCATGAATCGGACCTGCGGCTGAGCGGCGGCCCCGGCGTCGGCGACGGCCTGGTCGTGGTCGGCAGCCTGGACGGCGACGTGCTGGCGCTCGATGCGGCCACCGGCGAACAGCGCTGGACCGCCAAGGTCACCAACGAAGTCATCGCCGCGCCGACGATCGGGCAGGGCCTGGTGCTGGTGCGCTCCAACGACGGCCGCGTCACCGCGTTCGACATCGCCAGTGGCGAGCGTCGCTGGTTCTGGGTCCGCGAACTGCCGTCGCTGACCGTCCGTGGCAACGACGCGCCGGTGCTGGGGCCGGGCTTCGTGTTCGTCGGCAACGACGACGGCACGCTCGCCGCACTCGCGCTGGCCGACGGCCGCACGCTGTGGGAGCAGGCGGTCGCCCAGCCCGACGGCCGCACCGAACTCGAGCGCATGGCCGATGTCGACGGCACGCCCGTCCTCGACGAGGCCGTGCTGTTTGCCAGCAGCTACCGGCATCGCACGATGGCGCTCGAAGGCCCGAGCGGCCGTCCGCTGTGGGTCAGCGAGCATGGCGGTTCCAACCGTCCGGCGCTGTCGACCCATCGCGTGGTCGTTACCGACGCCAACGGCACCGTCTGGGCGCTGGACAAGTTCAGCGGCACCGCGGCCTGGCAGCAGCCGGCACTGGCGCGGCGCAACCTCAGCGCGGCAGTGATCCAGGGCGACTACGCCGTGGTCGGCGACCTCGACGGCTATCTGCACTGGCTGCGTCTGGACGACGGCGAGTTCGCCGCGCGCCAGCGCGCCGGCCGCGACCCCATCAAGGGCGCACCGGTCGTCGCCGACGGCGTGCTGGTGGTGCAGACGGTCGACGGCGACGTCAGCGCCTGGCGCCTGAGCCAGTAGGGTTTCGACGCTGCCAATGCGACACTAGGGCCCCGGGCGGTGTCGCCGCCCGGGGCCTCTTCGTTTTCGGGTCGCCGCCACGGTGCCGGCCCTTCCTTCCGCTCTTTCGTTCCGGATCCTGCCGCATGCTCCCGCTCGTCGCCCTCGTGGGCCGCCCCAACGTCGGCAAGTCGACGCTGTTCAACGCGATGACCCGCACCCGCGACGCGCTCGTCCATGACGAGCCGGGCGTCACCCGCGACCGTCACTACGGCGTGTGCCGCCTCGGCGCGCGTCCGTTCGCGCTGGTCGATACCGGCGGCATCGCCGGCGAGAGCGTGCATCTGGAGGAGGCCGGACTGGCCGGCCCGACCGCCAAGCAGTCGCGCGCGGCGGCGGCGGAGGCCGACCTCGTGCTGTTCGTCGTCGACGGCCGTGAGGGCGCCTCGGCGCTCGACGACGAACTGCTGCGCTGGCTGCGCAAGCTCGGCAAGCCGACGTTCCTGATCATCAACAAGACCGACGGGCTCGATGCGCGTGCGGCGATCGCGGACTTCTCGCGCTACGGCTTCACCGACGCGCACGCGGTGTCCTCGGCGCACCGCCACGGCATCGACGAACTCGTCGACGACGTGCTCGAAAAGCTCCCCGAAACCGGGCAGGCCGAGCAGCTCGACACCGACCCCACGCGCATCCGCGTGACCTTCGTCGGCCGCCCGAACGTCGGCAAGTCGACCCTGGTCAACCGCATCCTCGGCGAGGAGCGGATGATCGCCTCGGAGGTCGCCGGCACCACCCGCGACTCGATCGAGGTCGATCTCGAACGCGACGGCCGGCGCTACCGCTTGGTCGACACCGCCGGCATCCGCCGCAAGTCGAAGGTCGACGAGGCGGTGGAGACGTTCTCGATCATCAAGACCCTGCAGGCGATCGAGGCCACTCAGGTCTCGGTGGTGATGATCGACGCCAGCGAGGGCGTCACCGACCAGGACGCGAGCGTGCTCGGCGCAGTGCTCGACTCCGGGCGCGCCCTGGTGGTCGCGGTCAACAAGTGGGACGGGCTGAGCGAGTACCAGCGCGAGCAGACCGAAGCGCTGCTGTCGCGCAAGCTCGCATTCGTGCCCTGGGCCGAGGCGGTGCGCATCAGCGCCAAGCACGGCTCGGGCCTGCGCGAACTGTTCGCCGCGATCCATCGCGCGCACGCCTCGGCCAACTACAAGTTCGGCACGTCCGATGTGACCCGCGCGCTCGAGATCGCCGCCGAGACCAACCCGCCGCCGGTCGTGCGCGGGCATGCGCCCAAGCTGCGCTTCGCGCATCCGGGCGGCGAGAACCCGCCGACGATCGTGGTCCACGGCAACCGCCTGCGCACGCTGCCCGACAGCTATCGCCGGTACCTGGAGAACTTCTTCCGCAAGCGCTTCAAGCTCGTCGGCACCCCGGTGCGCTTCGTGTTCCGCGAGGGCGACAACCCGTACAAGGACAAGAAGAACGTGCTCAGCGAACGCCAGGTCGCCAAGAAGAAGCGGCTGATCCGGCACGTCAAGCGCAAGTGAGCGTGCCGCCCACCGCGGCGGCACTGACCGTCGGCGTGATCGCCGGCGGCCGCGGCTCGCGCCTGGGCGGCCTCGACAAGGCCTGGCTCGAGCAGGGCGGCACAGCGCAGGTGCTGCGCTGGCGCGCGCGCTTCGCCCCGCAGGCAGCGCGGTTCCTGGTCAGCGCCAACCGTGACCTCGCTCGCTACGCAGCCCACGGCATCGAGACCGTGGTCGATCGCACGCCCGATGCCGGGCCGATGTCCGGGCTCGACGCGCTGGCCGCCGCCGTCGACACGCCCTGGCTGCTGACCCTGCCGGTCGATCTGTGCGAGGCCGATGCCCGACTGCTGCCGATGCTGGCCTTGCTGGCCGGCGACACCGGCGCCTGTGCGCAGGACGATGACGGCGTGCAGCCGCTGGTCGCGTTGTGGCCGACCGACGCGCTGCGACGCGGCGCGGCCGAGGCGCTGGCGCGCGGCGACTACGCGGTGCGCGCGTTGCAGAGCCGGCTCGGCATGCGGACCGTCCGATTGGAAGGTGTACGCTTCGGCAACCTCAATACGCCTGACGATCTGATCGATGCCGGAATCGCCGCACCCTGACACCGCCCCGTCCTTTCCCTACCGCGTGCCGTTCGACCAGGCCTGCGCGATCGTCGATGCGGTCGCCGCCGAACGCGCGCTCGAGGTGCAGACGCTGTCGCTGGGCCGTGCCCATGGCCATGTGCTCGCGCGCGATGTCGTCGCCACGTTGCCGCAACCGCCGTTCGACAACTCGGCGATGGACGGTTTCGCGCTGGACCATCACGATCTGGCGGGCGAGGGGACGGCGGTGCTGCAACTGGTCGGCGAGCAGTTCGCCGGCCCGCGTGCGGACGTGCGCATCGCGCGCGGGCAGTGTCTGCGCATCACCACCGGCGCACCGATTCCCGAAGGCGCCAACACCGTGGTGATGAAGGAAAACACGCGCCTGGACGGCGACCGGGTCGAGATCCTGGTGCCACCGCGTCCGGGCCAGCACGTGCGCCGCGCCGGCGAGGATTCCAAGGTCGGCGACCGCCTGCTGCATGCCGGCGAAGTGCTGACCCCGAGCCGGATCGCACTCGCGGCCTCCCAGGGCCTGGCGCAGTTGGAGGTCGTGCGCCGGCCGACGGTGGCGGTGTTCGCGACCGGCGACGAACTCGTCGAGCCGGGCATGCCGTTGCAGCCCGGGCAGATCTACAACTCCAACCGCGAGCAGCTGATGGGCCTGCTGCGCGCCGAGGGCCTGGAGCCGGTCGCGTTCCCGACGCTGCCAGACAACCCGGCGCAGATCGCCTCGGCGCTGCGCCATGCCGGCGAGGCCTTCGACATCGTGCTGACCTGCGGTGGCGTGTCGGCCGGCGAAAAGGACCACCTGCCCGAACTGCTGCAGCGCCGCGGCAGCGTGCGCCTGTGGAAGACGATGATGAAGCCGGGCATGCCGCTGCTGCTGGCCGAGGGCGGGACGCTGGGGCCGGCGCTGTTCCTGTGCCTGCCGGGCAATCCGGTCTCGGTGCTGGCCACGTGGCTGGCGGTCGGCCGGCGCCTGGTCGATGGCCTGCAGCGGCGCGCCCCGCGGCCGATCCGGCGCGCGCGCCTGCGCGATGCGTGGACCAAGAAGCACGGGCGGCTGGAATTCCTGCGCGGGCGCTGGTCGATCGACGAGGACGGCGTGTCGCGCGTCGAACCCAACCCCGCCGACGGCTCGCACCGGATGCAGGCGGCGGCCGATTCGGACGTGCTGATCGTGCTCGAGGCCGGCGCGCGCGAGTACCCGGCCGACAGCGTGGTCGAAGTCGTGCCGTACTGAGCGATCCGGCGGTGGGACGACCCGGTCGCCCGCGACGGGCGATAATCGGCGCATGAGCATTCCCGAGATCTCCCCCGACGAGGCCCTGCGCCGTCGCCGGGTCGGCGTGCGCCTGATCGACGTGCGCGACGCCCACGAGCGCGTGACCGGCATGGCCGAAGGCGCCGAAGGCGTCGACCGCGCGACGCTCGAAGCCGCGCCCCAGACGCACGTGCCCGACCGCGCCGCGCCGCTGCTGCTGATCTGCCAGAGCGGCCGGCGTTCGCTGCAGGCCGCGCACGCGCTGGCCGCGGCCGGCTACACCGACATCGCCTCGGTCGCCGGCGGCACCAGCCGCTGGCAGGCCGAGGGGTTGCCGACGACGTTGCCCGATGGCGATATCGACCTGGATTTCCACGACCGTTACTCGCGGCACCTGCGCCTGCCCGAGATCGGCCTGGCGGGGCAGCGCCGGCTGGCCGAGGCCACGGTGCTGGTGATCGGGGCGGGCGGCCTCGGCTCGCCGGCCGCGTACTACCTCGCCGCGGCCGGCGTGGGCACGTTGCGCATCGCCGACGACGATGTCGTCGACCGCAGCAACCTGCAGCGGCAGATCCTGCATGCCGAGGACCGCATCGGCCAGCCCAAGGTCGCCTCGGCTGCGGCCACGCTCGGCGCGCTGAACCCGCGCACGCGGATCGAGGCGGTCGCCGAGCGCGTCACCAGCGCCAACATCGACAGGCTGATCGACGGCGTCGATGTGGTGCTCGATGGCGCCGACAACTTCCCGGTCCGCTACCTGCTCAACGACGCCTGCGTGTTGCACCGCAAACCGCTGGTCTACGGCGCCGTGCACCGCTTCGAGGGCCAGGTCAGCGTGTTCGACGCCGGACGCGCGCGTGGCCGTTGCCCCTGTTATCGCTGCCTGTTTCCCGAGCCGCCCCCGGCGGAAGCCGCCCCGAACTGCTCGGAAGTCGGCGTGCTGGGTGTGCTGCCGGGCGTGATCGGCCTGCTGCAGGCAACCGAAGTGCTCAAATTGCTGATCGGCATCGGCGAGCCGCTGCGCGGGCGCCTGCTGCAGTTCGATGCACTGCGGATGCGCTTTCGCGAGACCCGGCTGGGCGCCGATCCCGACTGCCCACTGTGCGCACCGGGCCGCGACTTCCCCGGCTACATCGACTACGCGGCGTTCTGCGCCGGCTGAGCCGGCCTCAGGGCGCGGATACCGGCTCGACGAGCGGCGCGATGACCCCGTCGAGCCAGCCGATCAGCACCTGCACCAGTCGCGAGCCGCGCTGCGGCCCCGGATAGAGCACGCTGACCGGCACGCTCGGCGGCGGCGTATCGGGCAGCAGCTCGCACAGCCGGCCGGCCGCGAGCAGGTCGGCGACGTCGTAGCGCGGCACCTGGATCGCGCCCAGCCCGGCCAGCGCGCAGGCGATGTAGGTCTCGGCATTGCCGACCCCGACCCGTCCGGTCATCGGGCGGGTGACCAGGCCGTCCGCGGACTGGAATTCCCAGGGCTCCGCCCGCCCGCCGGGCGACTGGCCGAAGTGGATCGCCGGCAGGGCCGCCAGCGCGTCCAGGTCGGCGACCGGCCCGTGCCGGGCGAGCAGGGCGGGCGCGGCGCAGGTCACCTGTTGCAGTTGCCCAAGCGGGCGTGCGACCAGGTCGAGGTCGCCGATCGGCCCGACCCGCAGCACGCAGTCGATGCCGTCGCCCACCAGATTGCTCAAGCGATCGCTGCCGCCCAGCTCGATCGCGATGCCGGGATAGGCCGCGAGAAACGCGGGCAGGGCGGGGGCGAGCAGCAGGCGCGCCATCCGCGCCGGGGCCTCGACCCGCAGCAGGCCGCTGGGCTGGGCGGCCGGCTGGAACAGCTGCGCGATGCCCTCGGCGTCGGCCAGCAGTTCGACACCGCGCGCGTACAGCCGCTCGCCGTCACTGCTGAGCCGGACCTGGCGGGTCGTGCGCTGGAACAGCCGCGTGCCCAGATGCCGCTCCAACTGGCCGATGGCGGCCGAGACCGACGACGGCGCCAGCCCCTCGAGTTCCGCTGCGCGACTGAAGCTGCCGCAGTCGGCCACGCGGCGGAACAGCGCGAGATGGCGCAACAGATCCATGATTATTCGGTAGCGCCGAAAACAAACTGTCGATTCATCGTGTTTATTCGAGCCGGGGGCTGCGGTCAACTGGGGACTCCCCCATCGCAGGAGCATGGCATGTCCAAGATCGACCATTCGCTGCACGGCAAGACGGTGCTGATCGCCGGTGGCGCGAAGAACCTCGGCGGGCTGATCGCCCGCGATCTGGCCTGGAACGGCGCCAGCGCAGTGCTGATCCACCATCACGATGCCGACTCGCTTCCGGCCGCGCAGGAGACCGCGCGCGCCGTCCAGGCGGCCGGCGCCAAGGCCGAGATCTTCTCCGGCGACCTGACCCGTCCGGACAACGTCGCCGCGCTGTTCGATGCCGGTGTGTCGGCCTTCGGCCATATCGACATCGCCATCAACACCGTCGGCATGGTGCTCAAGAAGCCGCTGACCGAGATCGGCGAGGCCGAGTACGACAAGATGTTCGACATCAACGCCAAGGCGGCGTTCTTCTTCCTGCAGCAGGCCGGCCTGAAAGTGGCCGACCACGGCAAGGTGCTGACCCTGGTGACCTCGCTGCTCGGTGCCTTCACCCCGTACTACGCCGCCTACGCCGGCGCCAAGGCGCCGGTGGAACACTTCACCCGCGCCGCCGCCAAGGAGTTCGGGGCGCGCGGCATCTCGGTGACCGCGATCGGACCGGGGCCGATGGACACGCCGTTCTTCTACGGCCAGGAGGACAAGGACGCCGTGGCCTACCACCGCTCGGCCGCGGCGCTGTCGGGCTGCAGCCGCACCGGCCTGACCGATATCGAGGACGTGGTGCCGTTCGTCCGGCACCTGGTCAGCGAGGGCTGGTGGATCACCGGCCAGACCCTGCTGATCAACGGCGGCTACACGACCAAGTAAGCGGCGACGCGCCCGCCCACCGGCCTTCACACGGGGCGGGGCACGATGAGTCCCATCCTGCCCCCGCTCCCGAGGTTGCGCATGTCGTCACGCTGGCTCTGTCTGTTGGTCCTGGCCTGGCTGCTCGTGTGGCCGCCGGGCGCGTCCGCCGCCGACCCGTGCCCGTTACTGCGCGCGCAGGTGGCGGCGCCGGACCCGGCGACGCGGCTGGCCGCGGTGGCCTGCGAGGAGCACCAGACCTGGCACCGGCCGTTCATCGATGTGGACGGGCGTTACGCGGGGTCGACCGTGCGCGAGGCCGAAACCGCGCTGCTGACCAATGGCGAGCAGGCCTGGCGCCGGGTCGCGGGCTATTGGGTGGGCGCCGGCCTGCTGCCCCGGCTGCAGCACCGGCCGGGCGCCGGCGAATGCGCCTACGCGGCCTACGGCGGTGCGCCGTCGCCCGGGTGCCGGGCGTTCCTGGTCGATGTGCCGTGGTCTGCGGCGTTCGTGTCCTGGACCGCGCGGCGCGCCGCGCTGCCCGGCTTCGAGGGCTCGCCCAGCCACGTCGACTACGTGCGCGCGGCCTACCGCAACCCCGAGACCAGCGCCTACCGCGTCGCCAACCCGGTGAGTGCGCGGCCGGCGCGCGGCGACCTGCTGTGCTACGTGCGCGCCGCCAACCGTGTGTTCGGCTTCGCCGGCCTGGCGACGCTGCTCAGCAGCGAGGACAGCGGGCTGGGCATGCACTGCGATGTCGTCGTCGGCGCGGCTGCCGAGGGCGGCAATGTCGCGTACCTGGTCGGCGGCAACGTGCTCGACGGCGTGACCATGCGGATGCTGCCGCTCTCGGCCGGCGGGCAGTTCGCCGCATTGCCGATGCGCACGCTCGACGATGTGCCGTGCACGCCCGACACGCCGGACGCCTGCAGCGCCAACCGCCAGGACTGGGCGGTGCTGCTGCAACTGCGGCCGGCGCAGGAACTGGCCGCGTTGCAGCCGGCGATGCCGCTGGTGCTGCCGACGGCGCCGACGCCCGTGCTGCCGACGCCCGGCCAGCCCTCGGCCCCGATGTGCTGCGTGGAATGCAGCGTCGGCGACGGCCTGCCGCGCTGCCCGTGACGCGCGCGCGTCAGCCCGCGTGCGTGCGCTGGCTCGCGGCGAACGCGGCCTGTTGCTCCGGTGTCGCCTCGCGCTGGTGCTGCGCCTTCCAGGTCTCGAACGGCATGCCGTAGAACGCCTCGCGTGCCGCGGCCTTGTCGAAGTCCACGCCTTCGGCGCGCACCGCATCGCCATACCAATCGGCCAGGCAGTTGCGGCAGAAGCCGGCCAGGATCATCAGATCGATGTTCTGCACGTCCGGTCGGGCCTCGAGCAGATGCGCGCGCAGGCGCCGGAACGTCGCGGCCTCGGCGCGGATGCGGGCGTCCTCGGACAGCGGAGCGGGCGTGGCCGCGGGCGTATCGGTCATGGTCGATCCAGGGGCAGGGGAGGCCGACAGCATCGGCAGTGCTGCCGACGTCTGCAAGCCGAGCCCCGAATCAGGGACAATGGGGCGCTCTTTCGCCGCACGACGCCCGCATGACCGCCGCAGACCCCGTTCCGGCCCGAATCCTCGATGGCAAGCGCATTGCCGACACCCTGCTCGACGAACTGCGCGTGCGCGTGGATGCGCGCATCGCCGGCGGCGGGACGCGCCCGGGGCTGGCGGTGGTGCTGGTCGGCAGCGACCCGGCCTCGCAGTCCTACGTGCGCAACAAGCGCCGCGCCGCGCAGAAGGTCGGCATCCAGGCCTTCGACTTCGACCTGCCCGTCGGCACGACCGAGGCCGAGCTGGTCGCGCTGATCGACCGCCTCAACGCCGACCCCGCCGTGCACGGCATCCTGGTCCAGCTACCGCTGCCGGGCATCGACGACGCGAGCCGGCTGATCGAGCGCATCGACCCGCGCAAGGACGTCGACGGTTTCCATCCGGCGAACGTCGGCCACCTGGCGCTGCGCCAGTTCGGCCTGCGCCCGTGCACGCCGCGCGGCATCACCACGCTGCTGGCCTACACCGACCGCCCGGTGCGCGGCGCCAGCGCCACGATCGTCGGCGTCAGCAACCACGTCGGCCGGCCGATGGCGCTGGAACTGATGATCGCCGGCTGCACGGTGACCACCTGTCACCGCTTTACGCCGCCGGACGTACTGCGCCGCCATGTCGGCGAGGCCGACATCCTGGTCGTCGCCGTCGGCCGCCCCGGGCTGATCCCCGGCGACTGGGTCAAGCCCGGCGCGGTGGTGATCGATGTCGGCATCAACCGGCTCGACGACGGCCGCCTGGTCGGCGATGTCGGCTTTGTCGAGGCCGCGCGGCGGGCCAGCTGGATCACGCCGGTGCCAGGCGGTGTCGGGCCGATGACCGTGGCCACGTTGATGCAGAACACGATCGAAGCGGCCGAGCAGGCCGGCACTTAGCGCGACATCCGCGGCGTCCGGTCGCGGCGCGCCGGGGCCGCAAACGCGATAGAATGGCGCGCTTCCTCCTCCCCGGCACCCCGCATGCTGCGCATCCAGGCCGAAGCACTCACCTACGACGACGTCTCGCTCGTTCCCGCCCACTCGATCGTCCTGCCCAAGGACGTCCGCCTCGCCACGCGGCTGACCCGCGACCTGCGCCTGAACCTGCCGATCGTCTCGGCGGCGATGGACACGGTGACCGAGGCGCGCCTGGCCATCGCGATGGCGCAGATGGGCGGCATCGGCATCGTGCACAAGAACCTGAGCGTCGAGCGCCAGGCGGCCGAGGTGGCCCGGGTCAAGAACTTCGAAGCCGGCGTCATCCGCGAACCTTTCACCGTGGGCCCGGACACCAGCATCGGCGAAGTGCTGCGCCTGACCCGTGCACGCAACATCTCCGGCGTGCCGGTGGTCGACGGCGGCAAGCTGGTGGGCATCGTCACCGGGCGTGACATGCGCTTTGAGACCAAGCTCGACGACCCGGTGCGCAACGTCATGACCAAGCACGACCGCCTGGTCACCGTGCGCGAGGGCGCGAGCGAGGACGAGGTGCTGGCGCTGCTGCACAAGCACCGCATCGAGAAAGTGCTGGTGGTCAACGACGCCTTCGCACTGCGCGGCCTGATCACCGTCAAGGACATCCAAAAAGCCCACGACAACCCCAATGCCGCCAAGGACGCCGACGAGCAACTGCTGGTGGGCGCGGCGGTCGGCGTGGGCGGCGACACCGAAGCGCGCGTCGAGGCGCTGGTCGCAGCCGGCGTGGACGTGATCATCGTCGACACCGCGCACGGCCACTCGCAGGGCGTGCTCGACCGCGTGAACTGGGTCAAGAAGACCTATCCCAAGGTCCAGGTCATCGGCGGCAACATCGTCACCGGCGACGCGGCCAAGGCGCTGGAAGACGCCGGCGCGGACGCGGTGAAGGTGGGCGTGGGCCCCGGTTCGATCTGCACCACGCGCGTCGTTGCCGGCGTCGGCGTGCCGCAGATCACCGCGATCGACTTCGTCGCCGAAGCGCTGCAGGACCGCATCCCGCTGATCGCCGACGGCGGCATCCGTTACTCGGGCGACATCGGCAAGGCCCTGGCGGCCGGCGCCTCGACGGTGATGATCGGCGGCCTGTTCGGCGGCACCGAGGAATCGCCCGGCGAGGTCGAACTGTTCCAGGGCCGCAGCTACAAGAGCTACCGCGGCATGGGCAGCCTGGGCGCGATGGAGCAGGGCAGCAAGGACCGGTATTTCCAGGATTCGTCCGACGCCGACAAGCTCGTGCCTGAGGGCATCGAGGGCCGCGTGCCGTACCGCGGCCCGCTGGCCGGCATCGTCCACCAACTCGCCGGCGGCCTGCGCGCCACGATGGGCTACGTGGGCTGCGCAACGATCGAAGACATGCGCACCAAACCGCAGTTCGTGAAGATCACCGGCGCCGGCCAGCGCGAGAGCCACGTCCACGACGTGACGATCACCAAGCAGCCGCCGAACTACCAGGCCGGCTGACGCCGCGCCGCCACGCACCGATCCGGGATTCGCGCAAGCGGATCCCGTTTCGTATCCGGCCCCCCACCTTCCGTTTCCCCAGCGCGCCCGCGCCCTCACCCGACACGACAAGCCCACGCCGATGACCGACCTGCACAGCGACAAGATCCTGATCCTCGACTTCGGCGCGCAGTACACGCAGCTGATCGCCCGCCGCATCCGCGAGTTGGGCGTGTACTGCGAAATCTGGGCCTGGGACCACGACCCGGCGCAGATCGCCGCATTCGCGCCCAAGGGCATCATCCTGTCCGGCGGCCCCGAATCGACGACCGAGCACGGCTCGCCGCGCGCCCCGCAGCAGGTGTTCGACAGCGGCCTGCCGCTGCTGGGCATCTGCTACGGCATGCAGACAATGGCCAAGCAACTGGGCGGGGAGACCGAATCGGCCGACGCGCGCGAGTACGGCCACGCGGAAGTGGCCATCGTCGCCCAGGACCGTCTGTTCGACGGCCTGAGCGACCACGCAGGCGCCCAGCGCCTGGACGTGTGGATGAGCCACGGCGACCACGTCAGTGTCGCGCCGCCGGACTTCACCGTCACCGCCACCACCGACCGCGTGCCGGTGGCCGCGTTCGCCCACGAGGCCAAGCGCTGGTACGGCGTGCAGTTCCACCCCGAAGTCACCCACACCAAGCAGGGCCAGGTGCTGCTGCGCCGCTTCGTCGTCGACATCTGTGGCTGCGCCACGCTGTGGACCGCGGCCAACATCATCGACGACCAGATCGCGCGCGTGCGCGAGACCGTGGGCCAGGACGAGGTGATCCTGGGCCTATCCGGCGGCGTGGACTCGTCCGTCGTCGCCGCCTTGCTGCACAAGGCCATCGGCGACCGGCTGACCTGCGTGTTCGTCGACACCGGCCTGCTGCGCTTCCAGGAAGGCGACCAGGTGATGGCGACCTTCGCCGATGCCTCCAGCGCGCATGGCCTTGGCATCCGCGTCATCCGCATCGACGCGCGCGAGCGCTACTTCAAGGCGCTGGCCGGCGTGAGCGACCCCGAGGCCAAGCGCAAGATCATCGGCAACCTGTTCGTCGAGATCTTCGACGAAGAGTCCGGCAAGCTCAGCAATGCCAAGTGGCTGGCGCAGGGCACCATTTACCCCGACGTAATCGAATCGGCCGGCAGCAAGACCGGAAAGGCCCACGTCATCAAGAGCCACCACAACGTGGGCGGCCTGCCCGAGCACATGAAGCTGGGCCTGGTGGAACCGCTGCGCGAACTGTTCAAGGACGAAGTGCGGCGCCTGGGCGTGGAACTGGGCCTGCCGCGCGAGATGGTCTACCGCCACCCGTTCCCCGGCCCCGGCCTGGGCGTGCGCATCCTGGGCGAAGTGAAGGCCGAATACGCCGAGATCCTGGCCCGCGCCGACCACATCTTCATCGAGGAACTGCGCCGCGCCGACCTCTACGACAAGACCAGCCAGGCCTTCGCGGTGTTCCTGCCGGTCAAGTCCGTCGGCGTCGTCGGCGATGCCCGCGCCTACGAATGGGTGATCTCGCTGCGGGCAGTCGAGACCATCGACTTCATGACCGCCCACTGGGCGCACCTGCCGTACGACTTCCTGGGCCGCGTCTCGAATCGGATCATCAATGAGGTGCGTGGGGTGTCGCGGGTGGTGTACGACATCAGCGGGAAGCCGCCGGCGACGATTGAGTGGGAGTGAACGGCGCGCTACCCGGCGATTCGCGTCATTTGCTTCCGTCTTCGTGCGTACGGTAGATTTCCGTACACAGGAGGATTCCCATGAACAGCACAGCCGCCCGTCTGGATCTTAGGATCGACGCTCGGGACAAGGACCGGATCGCCCGCGCCGCCGCCTTGCGCGGTATGCCGGTGTCCGCGTTCGTGCGCAGTGCCGTGCTTCGGGAGGCGGACACGGCCATCGCGGCGGATACAACCGTCGCGCTGTCTCCGGCGGAATCTCGCCACTTCCTTGCGGCACTGGATGCGCCATTCCAGCCCAACGATCGCCTGCAGAAGGCGATGAATAGCGCCGCCCGCCTCACCGATCCGCGCTGAAGGCGCATGGCACTCAGTTTCGTGCTGCTGGACAAGCGGCTGCACGATAGAGCCGGATTCTCATGCGGCGTTGCCGCGCTGGATGACTACCTGCGCCGGCAGGCGAGTCAGCACCACCGCGACGGAATTGCGACCACGCACGTCCTTGTAGACGACAGCGCACCTAGGCAAGTGCTCGGTTACTGCGCGTTGTCTGCCGCCCAGTTGCAGCTGGAAGAACTCGAGCCGGGTGATCGCGCTCGGCTTCCCGCCTATCCGATTCCCGCGATCCGGATGGCGCGGCTGGCGGTCAATACCGACGCGCAGGGCCGGGGATACGGCCAGTTGCTGGTCGGACATGCGGTAAACATCGCCTTGGCAACACGGCAGACCCTTGGCGTGCGCGTACTGATCGTGGATGCCAAGGACGACGCGGCAGCGCGCTTCTACGAAGTCTACGGTTTCCGGCGCACTGCATCGCACTCGCTGGCCCTCTACCTGCCCATCTCCACGGCCTGCTCCATCGCATCAGCCTCGGCATAGCGTCCCGTCGCGGCCGGCTCAAAGGCGCTTGCGGTCCCACCGCTGCGGCACGATAATCAAAATCATGCATTTCAATCAATTTGTAATCGATTCTGTCCGCCCGTAATCCGGACGATGCACGAGCGCGGGTCCATCGTCAGCGCTCCCGTCGAAAAAGGGGAGTCCAGGAGCCATGCGATGAACGATCTGCCAGCCGATCCGATCGGTGCCGCGTGGCTCGCCCGGTGCTTTGAAGTGCTGCCCGTCGGGCGATTGCCGGTGCTCAGCCAGATAGGCGGGCGACGGGCGACGGCGGTCGAGGACGGCTTCCGTCTGGAAACCTACCAGGAGGCGATGCGGCCGTCCTCAGAACCCGCCGCGCACCTGCAGTTCCATCTTCGCCACGAAGTGCCGCACCTGGAGTTCCTGGCCCGGCTGTTCGCGCGCAGCGGGCCGGCCTTCGTCCAGGCCTGGGTGGATGCAGAGCCCACGGGCCAGTACGCCCGGCGGGCGGCTTTCCTGTACGAATGGCTGACCGGCGATGCCTTGCAAGTGCCGGCGCGGCTCGGCGGCAACTACGTCGATGCGATCGACAGCGCCAAGCTGGTCGCCGCCTCGCCTGCCCAGGTGGGCAAGGTCCAGCGCTGGCGGGTCAACGACAACCTGCCGGGCACCCGGTGGTTCTGCCCGACGGTGGTCAAGACCGAGACCGTGCTCCGCGCCGCGGACCTGGACGTGCGCGCGCTGTTCGGTGCGCTGGCGAGCGAGTTCGGCGAGGACCTCCTGATGCGCGCGGCGGCCTGGATGACGCTGCGAGAGAGCCGCGCCAGTTTCGCCATCGAGGGCGAGGCAGACCAGGACAGCCGCATCCAGCGCTTCGCCGACGTGATGGCCCGGCGCACCGGCCAGGACGCGCCCCCGCTGACCCACGAGGCACTCGCCGAACTGCAGCGCGAGATCCTGGGCGACAGGACCACGCTCGTGCATTTCGGCATCCGCCAGTCGCCCGTCTTCGTCGGCGAGCGGATGCGCTACGAGGAAGTCGTGCACTACGTGGCACCGATGCCGGCGGATGTGCCACCGATGCTGGAGGGCCTGCGCGTCTTTCTGCATAGGACGCAGGGGCAGTCGCCGGTGATGCGCAGTGCCGTGGTGGCGTTCGGTTTCGTCTACATCCATCCGCTGGCCGACGGCAACGGCCGCGTGCACCGCTTCCTCGTCAACGACACGCTGCGCCGGGACGGGGTGGTGCCGGACCCCGTGATCCTGCCGGTGTCGGCCGTCATCACCGACGACGCCGGCGAGCGGCGCGGCTACGACCGCGTCCTGGACCGGGTCTCGCGGCCGTTGATGGAGAGGGTACGGGAGCTCGTAGCGTTCGAGCCCACGTTGACCACCTATCCGGACGGCGTGGCGTCGAATTTCGCGTTCACCGGTGCCGAAGTGGCTCGGCCGGTCTGGCGCTATCCCGACCTCGGGCCACACGTGGTCTATCTGTCGGATGTCATCGACCGCACGCTGACCGAGCAGATGCGCGAGGAATCGCGTTACCTGCGAAGCCATGCGCGCGCGCGCGCCGGGCTGAAGGAGATCGTGGAGATGCCCGACCATCAGGCCGACCGCGTGCTGCGCTCGATTGAGCAGAATCGCGGGGACCTGAGCAACGTGCTGGCCAAAGAGATGCCGGTGTTGAAGACGCCTGGTGTGTGGGACGACATCGTCGCGGCGGTGACGCTGGCGTTCAGCGATGGTGAGCCGGCAGATGCGTTGGCCGTGGAGCGCTACCGGCCGGAGCGGCCAGTAGGACGCTAGATGCGTAAGCTCAGCTCATTCTGCGCGCTGGCCGGCGTCAGCGACCCCGAGGCCAAGCGCAAGATCATCGGCAACCTGTTCGTCGAGATCTTCGACGAAGAGTCCGGCAAGCTCAGCAATGCCAAGTGGCTGGCGCAGGGCACCATTTACCCCGACGTAATCGAATCGGCCGGCAGCAAGACCGGCAAGGCGCACGTCATCAAGAGCCACCACAACGTGGGCGGCCTGCCCGAGCACATGAAGCTGGGCCTGGTCGAACCGCTGCGCGAGCTGTTCAAGGACGAAGTGCGGCGCCTGGGCGTGGAACTGGGCCTGCCGCGCGAGATGGTCTACCGCCACCCGTTCCCGGGCCCCGGCCTGGGCGTGCGCATCCTGGGCGAAGTGAAGGCCGAATACGCCGAGATCCTGGCCCGCGCCCACATCTTCATCGAGGAACTGCGCAAGGCCGACCTCTACGACAAGACCAGCCAGGCGTTCGCGGTGTTCCTGCCGGTCAAGTCCGTCGGCGTCGTCGGCGACGCCCGCGCCTACGAGTGGGTGATCTCGCTGCGCGCCGTGGAAACCATCGACTTTATGACCGCCCACTGGGCGCACCTGCCGTACGACTTCCTGGGCCGCGTCTCCAACCGGATCATCAACGAAGTGCGCGGGTGTCGCGGGTGGTGTACGACATCAGTTGGAAGCCGCCGGCGACGATTGAGTGGGAGTGAGAACCGCCCGCCGGCCGCTAGGGCGAAGGCCCGGGTGTAATGACCCAGTGATTTCCTGCTCAGGTGCTACCTTTTGAGGAGAGCACGATGAGCCAAGTGATGGACGAAGAGATCAAACGTTGGACGGCGCGGCGCAAGTCGGCGCT